>NZ_JBFUMO010000163.1:0-10977 GCF_054049355.1 Roseateles sp. P5_E11
CGACCGCGTCATGTACATGGTCAGTTCGCCGCCGGGCCAGCTGCTGTTGGGCGACGCACGCCTGCCGCCGCCACCAGGCTCGCCAGCGCTGAACGAGCCGGTGTTCTTCGACGCCACCGTGCCTGAGCGCATGCGCGTCGTGTCGCTGGACCTGCATCTGGGCGCGGCCGGCACGGCGGATTCGACGCTGCGCGTGCAGATCGCCCGCTCCAGCGCGCCGCGCGAGCTGCTGGCGCAGCGCATGCTGCTGGACACGGCCCTGCCGCTGTCCCTGCTGATCGCACTGATGAGCATGGTGGTCTGGGCCGGCATCCGCAAGGGCCTGAAGCCGCTGGCCGAGCTGCAGCAGCAGGTGGAAGGCCGGCGCGCCGACGCGCTCGACCCCGTGCAGCTGCGCGCCGCGCCGCCCGAGGTCAGCGCACTGGCCGGCGCCGTCAACGAACTGCTCGGCCAGGTGCAGCAGAGCCTGGCCACGCAGCGCCGCTTCATCAGCGATGCCGCCCACCAACTGCGCACCCCGCTGGCGGGGCTGAAGAGCCAGACCGAGTTGGCGCTGGAGGCCAACACCGATCCGGCCCTGCGCCAGCGACTGGAGCGCGTGCACGAGAGCGCCGTGCGTGGCGCGCGGCTGGTGTCACAGCTGCTGGTGCTGGCCCGCGCCGAGCCCGAGGCCGTGGCGACCCAGGGCTGGGCGGCGGTGGACTGCGACCGCCTGGTACACGAGGTCACGGCCGAATGGGTGCCGCGTGCTCTGGCCGCCGGCTGCGACCTGGGTGTGGACATCGTCAACGCGGGCCTGAGCGTGCAGGGCGTTGAGCTGCTGCTGCGCGAGGCCCTGGTCAACCTGATTGACAACGCGGTGCGCTATGCCGGCCGTGGCGCGGCCATCACCGTCAAGCTGCGCCGCGCGGGTGACGACGTGTGGCTGGACGTCGAGGACAACGGCCCCGGCCTCACGCCCGAGCTGCGCGGGCGCGCCTTCGAGCGTTTCGTGCGCGGCTCGGCCCATGGCGAGGGCTGCGGCCTGGGACTGGCCATAGCCCGTGAGATTGCAGAGCGCCACGGCGGCAGCGCCGAGTTGCTGCCGGCGGCACCCACGGGCTGCATCGCGCGTCTGACACTGCCGGCCGCCTAGGTCAGCAGCTCGGCGACGCGGCTCAGTGCCTCGGCTATGCCATCGGGCGTGACGCGCCCAAAGCCCATCAGCAAGCCGTCCCGCCCGGCCGCAAACGCCTGCAGCGGATACAGCCCCACGTCCACGCGCCGGGCCAGCGCCGCGAGCTGCGGTGCGTCGATGGCAACGCCCGGCTTGAACAGCGCCGCCTGGTGGAAGCCAGCCTCCGCGGGCAGCAGCGTCAGCCATGGCGCCAGCGGCCCGGCAAAGCCCGCCATCAGCCGCTCGCGCCGCTGTGCATACTCGGCCACGCAGCGGCGCAGATGCTTGCGGTAGTTGCCTTCGGCCATGAAGCGGGCCAGCACGTTCTGCAGCAGGCTGGGGCCGTGCACGTCGGCCAGGTGCTTGGCGTGCAGCAGCGCGTCGCGCAAGGCCGGCGGCGTGATGACATAGCCCAGCCGCAGCGACGGCGCCAGCGTCTTGGAGAAGCTGCCGACAAAGGCCACACGGCCGTCCGTGTCCAGCCCCTGCAGGCTGTCGCGCGGTTGGCCCTCGAAGCGGAACTCGCTGTCGTAGTCGTCCTCGATGACGACGGCGCCCGTGCGCGCCGCCCAGGCCAGCAGCGCACGCCGTCGTTCCATGCTCATCGCCACACCGAGCGGGAACTGATGGGCCGGCGTCGTGTAGACGAGCTTGGCGTCGGGCGGCAGCGCGTCGGTCACCAGCCCCTGTTCGTCCACCGGCACGGGGGCGATGCGCGCGCCCTGCGCCTGCAGCAGCCCGGTGATGGGCGGGTAGCCGGGCGACTCGATGGCCGCCACATCGCCGGGCCCGACCAGCACGCGGATGAGCAGGTCGAAGGCCTGTTGCGCGCCCTGGGTGACGATGACGTCCGCCGCCGAGCAGCGCACGCCGCGGGCATAGGCCAGGTGTTCGGCAATCGATTCGCGCAGCGCGGCCAGCCCGGCCGGCGGGGCATGCGCGCCGCCCTGGCCGAGCTGGCGCTGGGCCGCGTGCAGGTGGCGGCGCCAGTCCTCGTGCGGGAAGAGGGCGGGCTCGGGCGAGCCGCCGATGAAATCCCAGCGCGCCAGCGGGTTGTCGGCAAAGCGCAGCAGCGGCACCGGCAGGGCCTGGAAGGCGGCGATGCGTTCGGCGCTGGCGAGGCGCGCGGTGGTTGCCACGGGCCGTTCGGCCTCGGCCGCCGGTAGCGCGCGCACAAAGCTGCCGCGCCCGCGCCGCGCCTCGATGAGCTGCTCCAGCGTCAGCCGCTCATAGGCCTCGGCCACGGTCTGACGCGCCAGGCCCAGTTGCTCGGCCAGCAGCCGTGTGGGTGGCAGCTGGGCACCGGTGGCCAGCCGGCCGCTGCGGATCAGGCCGCGCAGCTGGCGCAGCAACTGCTCGCCCAGCGGCTGGTCGCGGTCGATGACGATGTGGAGATCCATCCGGTGGCCTGCTCGATTTGGTCGGGATTGGACTGCTTGGCGCGGCGCCCGGGATTCAACATTCGTTCACCCCAACCCCACCCACCGGAGCATCTCATGACCACCCCCCGCATCGACTTCTACACCGCCTCTCCCGCCGCCCTCAAGGCCATGCTGACGCTGGAAGGCAGCATCGCCAAGCTGGGCCTGGAGCCCAGCCTCATCGAGCTGGTGAAGATGCGCACCTCGCAGATCAATGGCTGTGCCTTCTGCCTGGACATGCACAGCCGCGATGCCCGCGAGGCCGGTGAGAGCGAGCGCCGCCTGCACGTGCTGCCGGCCTGGCGCGAGACGACGCTGTTCACGCCGCGCGAGCGCGCCGCCCTGGCCTGGACCGAGGCGATCACGCTGATCACCCAGGGCCACGCCAGCGACGCCGACTACGCCGCCGCCACGGCCGAGTTCAACGAGGCCGAGATGGTCAACCTGACACTGGCGATCACGACCATCAATGCCTGGAACCGCTTCGCCATCGGCTTCCGCAAGGCATTGCCCGCCTGAGCGGCCTGATCAGGCGTAGCCGTCCACGCCATTGACGAGCCGCGCGCACAGCCGCGGCTCGCCGAGCTTTTCCAGCCACCAGGCTAGCGCCCGGCCGTCCCCGGCGCGCCAGCCCAGGTAAAGCGTGTTGGGCTCGCGCGGCACGCTGGCCTGCTTGGCCACCAGCTCGCCACGCTTGAGCAGCGAGGCCACGCGCACCTCCGGCAGCCAGCCCACGCCCAGCCCGGCGCGCTGGGCCGCAATCTTGGCCGTCATGCTCGGCACGGCCAGCGTGGCCTGGCCGGCGCCGTGGCCATAGGCTCGGCCATCGCCACGGCGTGAGCTGTCGGCCACGACGACGGCGCGGTGGGCCTGCATCTGCTCGGCCGTCAGCGGCCCCTTGACCTTGGCAAGCGGGTGGCGGGGTGACACCGCGTAGACCCAGCTCAGCACGCCCAGCTCACGCCACTGCACACCGGCCAGCGTGGGCGGCTCGTTCGTCGCACCGATGACGAGGTCGGCTCGGCCCTCGGCCAGCGCCTCCCAGGTGCCCCCCAGCACCTCGTGCGTGATGCGCAGGCTCACGCCCGAAGCCAGCGCATCAAAGTCCTGGATGACCGGCATCAGGCTCTCGAAGGCGATCAGCTCGTCGGTGACGATCAACAGCCGGTCCTCCCAACCCTTGGCCACCTGCGTGACGCGCCGCGTCAGGCGCTGCATGTCGTCGCGCAGCCGCGTGGCCTCGCGCACCAGCAGGGCGCCGGCGGGCGTGAGCTGCAGCCGGTAGCGGCGACGGTCGAAGAGCAGGGCGTCGAAGCGGGTCTCGATCTGGCGCAGCGTGTACGACACGGTCGACGGCGCCTTGCCCAGGCTGGCCGCGGCGCGCGTCAGGCTGCCGCTGGCCCCGATGGCCTCCATCAACTGGATCTCGTCGTCGCTGAGCATGATGTTCGAAAGCCTTGCACGAGTCGGCCAACACGGCCGTGCGTCAAAAGGGACGCTGAATCCGAGTATCGAGTCCACGGCAAACAAGCCGCTAACCGCAGACCCAAAGGAAACCATCATGTCTTCACGCTTCACCAACAAGACCGTCCTCGTCACCGGCGGCACCTCCGGCATCGGCCTGGCCGCCGCCCGCGCCTTCAAGGCCGAAGGCGCCCACGTCATCGTCACCGCCCGCCCGGGCAAGCAGCACGAGACCGAAGGCTTCGAGCTGGTGGCGCTGGATGCGTCTGACGTGCTCGGCGCCCGCGCGCTGGGTGCCCACCTCGCCGCCGCCGGCCGTCAGCTGGATGCCGTGTTCGTCAACGCCGGCATCGCTGAGTTCGCATCCCTGGCCGATGCCAGCGAAGACCTGTGGGACCGCACGTTCAACACCAATGCCAAGGGCGCCTTCTTCCTGATCCAGGCGCTGCGCCCGGTGCTGGCCCGCGGCGCGTCCATCGTGCTGAACGGCTCCATCAATGCCCATATCGGCATGCCCAACTCGGCCATCTACGCCGCCAGCAAGGCCGCGCTGATCTCGATGGCCAAGACGCTGTCGGCCGAGTTGCTGCCGCAGGGCGCGCGCGTCAACGTCATCAGCCCGGGCCCGGTGACCACGCCGCTGTACGGCAAGCTGGGCTTCGACGCCGACACGCTGACGCAGGTCGCCGCGCAGATCCAGAGCCAGGTGCCACTGGGCCGCTTCGGCACACCGCAGGAGATTGCGTCCACGGTGCTGCACCTGGCCGCGCCTGAGTCGGCCTTCATCGTCGGCAGCGAGATCGTTGTCGATGGGGGTATGAGCCAACTTTGAGCAGGGGACGGTGCGGATTGCGACAATCGCGGCTCAGCCTGATTTGCGATTGCCTGATCGACATGCACACCCGTACCGTCTTCGGCGCCTGCCCCCACGACTGCCCCGACACCTGCGCGATGCAGATCACCGTCGAAAACGAACGCGTGATCAAGGTGCAGGGCCGCGCCGACCACCCCAACACGCACGGCGCGCTGTGTACCAAGGTGTCGCGCTACCCCGAGCGCACCTACCACCCCGAGCGCCTGCTGCACCCGCTGAAGAGGGTCAGCAAGAAGACCGAAGCGCCGCGCTTCGTGCAGGTGAGCTGGGCCGAAGCCATCGCCGGCATCGCCGCCCGGCTCCAGGCGGTGAAGGACCCGCAGTGCATCCAGCCCTACAGCTACGCCGGCACCATGGGCCTGATCCAAGGCGAGGCCATGGCCGGCCGGCTGTGGAACGCGCTCGGCGCTGCGCGGCTGGACCGCACCATCTGCGCTTCCGCCGGCGGCGCCGGCCTGGCAGCCACCTATGGCCACAAGCTGGGCATGCACACGCGCCACTTCGCTGGCGCCAAGCTCATCATCATTTGGGGCAGCAACTCCATTGCGTCCAACCTGCATTTCTGGACCTATGCGAACCAGGCCAAGCGCGAGGGCGCCAAGCTGATCTGCATCGATCCGCGCAAGACCGAGACGGCGGACAAATGCCACCAGCACATCGCCGTGCTGCCCGGCACCGACGGTGCGCTGGCCCTGGGCCTGATGCATGAGCTGATCCAAAACGGCTGGCTGGACCAGGACTACATCGACAACCACGTCGACGGCTGGGATGAACTGCGCGGCAAGGCCCTGGACTGGCCGCCCGAGCGCGTCGCCCAGGTCTGCGGCATCAGCCCCGATGAAGTGCGAAACCTGGCCTGCGATTACGCGACCACCAAGCCCGCCGCCATCCGCATGAACTACGGCCTGCAGCGTGTGCGCGGTGGCGGCAATGCCGTGCGGCTGATCGCGCTGCTGCCCTGCCTGACCGGCGCCTGGCGCCACCCCAGCGGTGGCGTGCTGCTGTCGGCCTCGGGCTGGAATGCGCCGTACAAGAACCCGGATCTGGAACGCCCGGGCCTGCTCGCCGGGCGCACACCGCGCATGGTCAACATGAGCACCATCGGCGACGCGCTGCTGCAGGCCGCCCCGCCCATCGAGGCGCTGATTGTCTACAACAGCAATCCCGTCGCCGTCGCGCCGGAGTCGCCCAAGGTGGTGAAGGGCTTTCAGCGCGAAGACCTGTTCACCGTCGTGCTCGAGCACTTCATGACCGACACCGCCGATTTGGCTGACTATGTGCTGCCGGCCACGACCCAGCTCGAGCACCTGGACGTGCACACCTCCTATGGCCACACCGATGTGCTGATGAACCAGCCGGCTGTTGCGCCGCTGGGCGAAGCCAAGACCAACACGCAGATCTTCCGCGAGTTGGCCGCGGCGATGGGCCTGACGGATCCCTGCTTCAAGGACAGCGATGAGGACCTGGCCGCGCAGGCCTTCACGTCAGACATCGACATGGGCCTGCTGCGCGAGCAGGGCTGGCAGCCCCTGCCCATTCCCGAGGCGCCATTTGCCGAGGGCGGCTTCCGCACCCCCAACGGTCGCGCGCAGGCCGCCGGCGCCGACTACGTGCCCAACTACGAAAGCGCGCAAAGCTCGCCCGAACTGGCCGCGCGCTACCCACTGGCCATGATTTCGCCGCCGGCGCGCAACTTCCTGAACAGCAGCTTTGTCAACGTGAAGAGCCTGCGCGACATCGAGGGCGAGCCCATCATCGAGATGCACCTCGGCGATGCCGTCGAGCGCGGCCTGGCCGATGGCGCCCTGGTGGCCGCATTCAACGACCGCGGTCGCTATGTGGCCAAGCTCAAGGTCAGCACGCGCGCGCGGCCCGGCGTCGTCAACGGCCTGGGCGTGTGGTGGCGCAAGCTCGGCGTGCAGGGCAGCAATGTCAACGAGGTCACCCACCAGCGCCTGACGGATATGGGCAATGCCCCGGCTTTCTACGACTGCCTGGTGCAGGTTGAAGCTGCCTGAACTTTCCTGACGTGATTTTTGACGTCTGAACCGGGCGGCTAACGGCGCGATGCGCCGGGACGCGTTGGCACAATCCGTGCCCGGCGCCACGCACGAGGATGCGGTGCCGAGAACACAAGGACAGGGAGAACGATGGAGGGCCTCTTCAAGGCTGGGCTGCGCCATGTGGCGGCTGCCTGTGGACTGATGCTGCTTGCCGCCTGCGGCGGCGGTGGAGGCGGTGGCGGTGTGTCGACGCCGACGCCGCCAACGGCGCCCGCCGTGCCAGACCCGGTCGTGCGCCTCAGCGCCTCGGCCACCCAGCTCTACGCCGGCGAGTACGTGCAGTTCACCGCTGGTGATACGCAGAATGGTGTCAACTGGCGCTGGGAGTTCAGCGACGGCGCAGCGGCCGAAGGCCTCACCGTGGAGCGCCGTTTCGCCCAGGCGGGCAGCTTCACCGCCACGGCCGTAGCGCAGAACAGTGCCGGCGTGACGGCGCGCGCCAGCACCACCGTCCAGGTCGAAGCACAGCCTTCGCCGGTGGCACGTGCTGCCGGCTCACTCTTGCCAGGCTGCAGCGGCCTGCACTGTGCGGTGGCTGCGGATGGGGGCTATGCCGGCAGCGGCGTTGGTGTCTGGCGTTTGCGCAACGCCGGCGCCACGTCCCAACTGGTCGACGTGGACATCGCCAACGTGCAGCCTGGGCAGTCCGTGACGCTGGTATTCAGCAACGGCCAGGCCAGCGATGCCACCGAGCTACCGAAGAGCGGCAGCGCTGCAGTGGTCAGCCTGGGCGCGGCACCGAACGCCCGAATTCAGGCTGCCAGTGCATCAGCTGCCGACGAATCCCATCACGACGCCCTGCACGCGCGCATGCTCGGCCTGCAGCAGCAACAGTCGCTGGAGGATCTGCAGGATCAGCAACTGCCTGCTCGGCCCCTGCCGGAGAGCGCCATCGAGCCGCGCCGCCGCGCCCTCGCCGCCGCCGAGGTCGGCAGCACACGCATCTGGAACGATCTCTATGACGATCCCGCCAAGCCCGTGCCGTTCACGGCCAGCGTGCTGAGCACCTGCAGCACCGGAACCGGCCGTCGTCTCGTCTTCTGGGTGGACCAGGCGCTGACCACGGCCCGCACGGTCGAAGCGGCCCAGATCGAGCCCCTGAAGCGCAGCTTCTGCGGCGACCAGGGCGGCTTTGCTCGTGTCATCGCCATGCTCGGCGACGTCTGGGGCGGCAGCGAGGTGGCCAACCGGCCGTGGTTGATCCAGGAAAGCGCGGCGCAGCTGCAGGACGTGAACATCGTCGTCACCGACCACATGGGCGCCGACGCCTCCGCGGCCGGCTACTTCTATGGGCTGAACAACTCCTACCGCTGGCGCAACAGCCGCTACGCGAATTCCAACGAAGCGCTGGCCTTCTTCGTGAACGGCACGGGCCTGGCAAGCAACCCGACCTTCTACGCGTCCACGCTGGTGCACGAGCTCACGCACATGGTGACCTATCACCAGGGCACGATCCAGCGCGGCCTGCTGCACGACGCCTGGTTGGAAGAGACGGCTGCCATGGCCACCGAAGACCTGCTGGCCGAGACCATCACGCCGGGCGCCAACAAGATCGTCATCTTCAGGCTGCCCAGCTACCTCCGTTCTGGTGGCAGCGTGGCCATGATCGACTGGCTGGAGGACGCCGACAGCGCCAACTACGGAGCCGGCGGCAGCCTGGCCGCCTTCTTGAACCGCCGCTACGGCAGCGGCTGGTGGCGCCAGTTGGTGACTGATTGCAGCGCGACGGCCAGCAGCTACAGCTGCCTGGACACGCTGCTGCGGCGCGCCGGCAGCGAGGGCCTGGCCGACGAGTGGGAGCGCCTTGGCAGCAGCGTGTTCGGCGGCATGCCGCAGCGCCATGCGCCCTGGGGCTACGGCTTCCCCCAGGTGCAGTGGGAAGGGCTGTGGCTGATGGGCACCGACACCGCGCAGCAGGCCACCAGCCGCAAGGCTGCGCCCATCAGCGGACTGACGCGCTTCGGCCGCACCGGGCACACCTACCTGGACGATCAGGTGCCGGCCGGCGCAACGCGCTACCAGCGCCGCGGCGTGCGAGTGCCCGCGGGCACCGTGCTCACGGTGGTGCTGCGCTGACGGTTACCTGCGTGGCGAAGCGGGTGGTGACAATCGCGGCTCCGCTTGCACCGCGATCTCGCTTGATCTCTCCACGCGCTTTACTCGTCGCCGTCGCTGCGCTATCCCTGAGTGGCTGCGGCGCCGTGGGCCATTGGGGCCAGGCCGCCGGCGGCCATCTGGGCATCGTTCGTGCGGCCAGGCCGGTCAGCGACTGGCTGGCCGACCCGGCCACCCCACCCGAGCTGGCCGAGCGCCTGAAGCTGACGCAGCAGATGCGCGACTTCGCCACCGCGCGCCTGGCCCTGCCCGACAACAACAGCTACCGCCGCTATGCCGACCTCAAGCGGCCGGCCGTCGTCTGGAACATCGTCGCCGCGCCCGAGTTCGGCTTCCAGCTCAAGACCTGGTGCTACCCCATCATGGGCTGCGCCGGCTACCAGGGCTGGTTCGACCGCGATGCCGCGCAACGCCACGCCGACGAGCTGAAGGCCGAGGGCTGGGAGGTGCAGGTGCAGCCCATTCCTGCCTATTCGACGCTGGGCTGGAGCCGCTGGTTCGGCGGCGACCCGCTGCTGAACACCTTCATCCGCTACCCCGAGGGCGAACTGGCGGCCATGGTCTTTCACGAGCTGACCCACCAGCGCGTCTACACCAGCGATGACACCGGCTTCAACGAGGCCTATGCCACCGCCGTCGAGATGCTCGGTGCCCGCGAATGGCTGGCGGCCAAGCCCGAGGCCCTGGCTGCCTTCGAGGCCGGGCGGGCGCGGCGGGCGCGCTTCCTGGCGCTGGCGCGCGAAGGGCGGGAGAAGCTCAAAGCGGTTTACGCCGGCCCGGCCGAGTCGCGTGCCGAAGCCAAAGCCGCCGTCATGGCCGAGTTGCGTGAGCGTGCCCCCAAGGAGGCGCCGGGCTACGAAGCCTGGTTCCAGCGTGCCAACAACGCCAGCTTCGCGATCCTGTCTGCCTATGACGAACTGGTGCCGGCCTTCACGCGCCTGTTCGAGCGCGAGGGTCGTGACTGGGTGAAGTTTCACGCGGCCGTCGAGCGGCTGAAGCCGCTCGCGCGCGAGGAGCGTCGGGCTACATTGAAGAGCCTTGAGGGAGGCACTTATGACACTGATCCTGCGACGCGTCCGGCCCAGTGATGCCGCTGCGGTTGCCGAGCATCTGGCCGAGCCGGACATCTTTCCTGGCCTGCTGCAGCTGCCCTACGCCAATGCAGAACTGTGGCAACAGCGCCTGAGCACGCCACCCGCCGCTGGCTCGCCCGAGCTGTTCCTGTTGGCCGAACGTGACGGCAAGCTGCTCGGCAGCGCCGGCCTGCACCCGGTCGGCGCCCAAGTGCGCCGCCGCCACGCAATGGCGCTGGGCATCTCGGTGTCGGCCGCGGCGCAGGGGCAGGGCATCGGCGGTGCCTTGATGACTGCGCTGCTGGACTACGCCGACAACTGGGCGCAGGTTCTGCGCGTGGAGCTGACGGTCTACCAGGACAACGAGCGCGCGATCCGGCTGTACGAGCGCCACGGTTTCGAGCACGAAGGGCGGCTCAGGGCCTATGCGCTGCGTGATGGCGTCTACGTGGATGCGCTGACGATGGCGAGGCTGCATCCGAGGCAGCCGTTGGTGCGAGCAACTGCCGCTTGATCGCTAAATAGGCGGTGTGTGCCAACGCACCGGACTGGCGACGGACAGTTCGTCGCAGGTGTGGCCCCAACGCGAAGACCTCAATCAAGTGGTATTGAGCGGCAGGCTGCTGCGCATGTTCATGCGATGGAGGTGGGGCCGGAATCATGCGCCAGCGGGTGGCTGTTGCGCCAGCCGAACAGGCCGAACAGGCCGGCCAGGACCGCGGCGAGGCCCGCGATGATGGCCGTGGCGCTGGCGACGTGCAGCAGCCGGCGGCGCTGCCTTGCGCTCAGCATGGCTTTGCGTGCCGGAGTC
>NZ_JBFUMO010000164.1:0-10943 GCF_054049355.1 Roseateles sp. P5_E11
CGAGGCGCACGCGCGTGCCTTTGCCGTTGAGCTGCAGCGTGCTGCCGCCCAGCTGGGCCGTGGGTGCGAACTTGCTGACCGTGGGCGCGGCCGTGGCTTGCAGGCACAGGGCCGTGCCGGCGATCAACGCGGCCATGCGGGCGTGGCTGGCCAGCGTCTGAAGCTGAGTCATGTCTTCTCCAAAAGGCATTCTTCTCGCAGCGAGGCTGCTGCGGCGCCGCGATTCTGCTTGTGGAACCGACCGTACCCGGCCTGACGGATACCCTCAGGCGTGAATCCTCACGACCCGCGCGGGCCGGCCCACCGCCTCGCGGGCACGCAACTGGCCGCAGCCACCTTCCACGTCCTGGCCGGCCGAGTCGCGCAGCTTGGTCAGCACGCCGCGGCTAGACAGCTCGGCGGCAATGGCCCGCGCGCGTTCCCAGCTCGGTCGCGTGAAGGGCAGGCCTTCGGCGCTGTTGAAGGGGATCATGTTCAACAGGCCATAGCGGCCCTTGAGCAGGCGCACGATGCCGTCCAGCTCCTCGGGCCCGTCGTTGACGCCGTCCAGCAGCGTCCACTGGTACTGGATGGGATAACCGCTGGATCGCGCATAGGCGTCGGCCGCCTCGACGAGTTCCTCGGGCGTGAGCCGTGGTGCGCGCGGCAGCAGCTCGGCGCGCTTGGCGGCGTCGGTCGTGTGCAGGGACAGCGCCAGGGCCGGCTTCACCTCGGCCTCGTTCAGCGCGGCGAAGGCGCGCTCATCGCCCACCGTCGAGAACACCAGCTGCTTGTGCGCGAAGCCTCCCTCGCGGCCCAGCAGCGTGATGGCGTCCAGCACATTGGCCAGGTTGTGCGAGGGTTCGCCCATGCCCATGAAGACGACCTTGCGCAGCTTGAGGTTCTTGCGCCGGGCCAGCACCACCTGGGCCACGATCTCGGCACTGCCGACCTGGCGGATCAGCCCGTCCACGCCCGTCATGCAGAAGCGGCAGCCCACGGCGCAGCCCACCTGGCTGGACACGCAGACGCCGTCGCGCGGCAGCAGCACGGTCTCCACGGTCTGGCCATCGTTGAGGCCCAACAACAGCCGAGCCGACTCGCCATCGCTGCCGGCGTGCTCGCTGCGCAGCGTGACGAGGCTGTCCAGCTCCGCCATCAGCCCCGGCAGCACCGCCATGACCGCCTTGGGCAGGAAGCCCTGCAGCGGCCGCTTGCCGCCATCCAGCGGCAGGCCGTGCAGCCAGTGGCGCAGCACGCGGCTTTCGTGGTCGGGGTTGGCGCCGAGCGCACGCAGGCGCTGGCGGAGGTCGGCAATCAGCATGGGAACGGAGGTGACAACAGCCCGCGATTGTCGGCGCTATGCTGGATCGACCCTTTTCACGAGGAGACACCATGGCCAAGCCCGAGAACTGCGCCCCCGAAGAATGGGCCGTCCGCTGCGACCTCGCCGCCCTCTATCGCCTGGCGGCCCTGCACGGTTGGGACGACCTGATCTTCACCCACATCTCGGCCCGCGTGCCCGGCCCCGAGCATCACTTCCTCATCAACCCCTACGGGATGATGTTCGAAGAGATCACGGCCAGCAGCCTCGTCAAAGTGGATCAGGCCGGTGAGAAGGTYGCGCCCAGCGACTACAACGTCAACCCGGCCGGCTTCATCATCCACAGCGCCGTGCATGAGGCCCGCGAGGACGCGAAGTTCGTCATGCATCTGCACACGGTGGCCGGCGTGGCGGTCAGCACGCAGCGCGAAGGCCTGCTGCCGATCTCGCAGCACAGCCTGTTCCCGCTGGCCAGCTTGAGCTATCACGGCTACGAAGGCGTGGCGCTGAACCCCGACGAGAAGGTCCGCCTGGTCGCCGACCTCGGCAACACCTCGCTGATGATGCTGCGCAACCACGGCCTGCTGACCCTGGGCCGCAGTGCGGCCGACACCTTCCTGAAGATGTTCATGCTGCAGCGCGCCTGCGAGATCCAGATCGCGGCCCAGGCTGGCGGCGGCGAGCTGATCCGCATCCCGCAGCAGATCCTGGCCGGCATCCGCGCTCAGAGCGACAAGGTCATGCGCGGCTCCGGGGCCGAGCTGGCCTGGCCGGGGCTGCTGCGCCGCCTGGCGCGCCAGAACCCCGGGCACGACGACTGAGCCTTGGTCCCGCAGCCGGGCTGAGAATGGCGGGGATGACTGATCCCCGCTTGTTCGCCCTCGTTCCAGCCGCTGGTATTGGCGAGCGCTCAGGCGCCGCCGGCCCCAAGCAATACGTGCCCATCGCCGGTCGCCCGATGCTGGCGCACACGCTGGCTGCGCTCGCGGCCGTGCCCCGGCTGGCGCAGACGCTGGTTGTCTTGTCACCTGGCGACGATCGCTTCGAAACCGCTGTACCTGGCTACGCTGGCTGGGTTGCTCGCGTGGGTGGCGCAAGCCGCGCCGAGAGCGTGCTCGGTGGCCTGGCCGAACTGAGGCGACGTGGTGCGACCGACAACGACTGGGTGCTGGTGCATGACGCCGCCCGCTGCCTGCTGCGCCCGGACTGGGTCGATGCGCTGATCGATGCCTGCGAGCACGACGCCGTCGGCGGCCTGCTCGMCCAGCCCATCGCCGATACGCTGAAGGCCGGCGACGCCGACGGACGCGTCACGGCCACCGTCGACCGCCGCGACAAATGGGCTGCGCAGACGCCGCAGATGTTCCGCCTTGGACTTGTCGAGCGCGCGCTGACGGCGATCGGTGCGGCTGCGACGGACGAGGCCAGCGCCGTCGAAGCCCTGGGCCTCTCGCCGCGCCTGGTGCGCGCGTCGATGGCCAACTTCAAGGTGACCTGGCCCGAGGACTTCGAGTTCGCCGAGCGCTGCCTCAGAGTCTGAGTTCCAGATCCTCGCCGCTGAGGAAGTCCCCATTGGCCGGCACGTCCAGCCCGCGTTCCAGCTTGCCCTTGAGCTTGAGCTTGGCCGCCTGTTCGGGCGCAATGCGCAGCCGCAGTGCGCCGGGCGTGACCTGGTGGAAGAGGTAGTAGCCGTCGGCCGAACTGGTGGTCGTGGCGATGACCTCGTCCTTGCCGTTGACCAGTTCCACTTGGGCGTCGCCGATGCCGCGTTTCTTGCCGCCGGCCTCGACCAGATAGATGGTGCCTTCGACCTCGGAGCTCAGCACGACCGGGAACTCCAGTTGCTCCACACGCCCGGGCCGCGGCAGCACGCGCACGCCGGGTGTCAGCGGCTTCCACTGCGGGTCCTCGAGCGTGGCGGGGTCGAGCGCGATGTCGGCATAACGGCCTGGCGCCAGGCGGTTCAGCAGCGCGACGCCGCCGGTGTCGGTCAGTCGCGGGTGGCGGCCGCCGCCGTTGAGCAGGAAGCCGGCATTGGCCACGAAGTCCTCGCCGGGGTCGCGGATGCCGTTCATGTTGCGGTCGACAAAAGCGCGCGCCGACACGGCGCCGCTGCCGGCAAGCGGCTGGCCGTCGAGCTGCCAGCGACCGCTGCGCGGGTCGCGGTCCAGCGCCACGAAGAGCTGCAGGCCCATGGCCAGTTCATGCTGGCTGGAATAACTCGCGCTGACGGCCAAGCCGAAGCTGCCGAGGTTCTTGGCCAGGCCGCCCGACACCAGCGTCAGCCCCGAGTCCATGCTGCGCAGCAGGCCGGCGTTGATCTGGTAGCCGTCGGCGAGGTTGCGGTCGGCGCTGATGGCGACGGCCTGCAGGCTGGCACCGGGCTGCAGCCGGTACATGAGCTGGGCGTTCAGGCCGACGTCGGCCACGCGTCGGCTCAGCTGCAGCGCGCCGTCGGTGGTCGTGAAATCACCGCTGCGCTGCCAGCGCAGGCTGTTGGACAGGGCCGTGCCCCACAGCATGAGCGAGGTGCGCAGGCCGAGCTGGACATTGGACGGTCCCTGGTCCAGCGCATTGCGCACGGCGTTGAAGTCGATGACCAGGCGCGGCAGGCCGCCCAGGCGCACGCCACCCTGCAGCCGCAGCTCCTGGCGCTGGCGCACGCCGCCGGCCACGTCGGCGAACTGGTCGTTGATGAAGCCGCCCTGACGCTGGGTGTGCAGCAGGTCCAGCGCGAAGCCGCCCAGGCGCGTCTTCATGCCCAGCTCACCCAGGGCGCCGCCGCCGCGCATGCCGGTGAGCTGCGAGCTGAGGATCATCGAGTCGAGATAGGCCAGCAGGCCGAGCTGGCCATAGTCCAGCGCCTCGGCGACGACGCCGGCCACCAGGCGCGGGCGGCGCACCAGGCCGACCTTGCCGGTCAGCTTCTTGCCGATACCGATGTCGGCCTGGGCGACGCTGCGCACCGAGCCGTCGTCGGCGACCTGCGAGGCCAGCGTGTAGAACACCTCGCCGGGCTTCACGCTGGCCTGGTCGAGCAGGAAGCTCTGCTTCTCCACGCGCAACTGCCCCAGCGGACCGTGGAAGACGAGGCGGAACTCGTTGGCGCCGAAGGACAGCGGCAGGTCATCGAAGGCGTAACGGCCGTCGGCACGCGAGGACTGGTAGCCCAGCAACTGGTCGTTGTAGTACAGCGTCACGTCCCAGCCCGGCGGCAGGTCGCCGCGCAGGCTGTGTCGGTCGAAGCTGTTGGGCTGGTCCAGCGGCCGGTTGCTGACCGACACACCATTGCCCTTGGCGCTGCCCTGCATGACGTTGCGCACGCTGGGCAAAGCCAGGTTGCCCAGGGCGACGGAGCGCGCCCGCAGCGGCCCGAGCAGGCCGGCATCGGGGTCGTTGCGGGCCAGCGTCAGGCGCAGGTCGGGCGTGGCCTTGTCGTGGGTCTTGAGTACATAGGCGGAGCCTTCCATGCCGAGCAGGTCGCTGGTGATGTAGGCCGTGTAGGCCGCCTTGTACTGGCGCGAGTTCTTGCCGCGGCGCGCGTCGGCGCCGAAGGATTGGTCGATGGAGGGCACGTCGACCAAGCCGGGTGTGGAGCGTGCATAGGGGTAGTTCGGCCGTTCGGCGGGTTGCAGGCCAGCCAGGGCCGCGGCCAGGCGCTCGCGCTCCAGCCTTTCCTGCAGCGGCAGCTTCTCGCGCGGCACGACCTTGAGCTTGAGGGTCGCGAGGTCGACCTGCAGGTCCATCGGCAGCCAGCGCGTCAGCAACTGGCGCGACACATAGATGTCGTCGCCGACGACGCCGGCCAGGCGGGGCTCGAAGTTCTGTTCACGGCCGCCGAGGCTGACCAGGGACTCGGCCAGGTTCAGCGCAAAGCCGCGCTCGCCGGGCAGCCGGCCGTCGGCGCTGCCGCGGTCGGGCTTCACCTGGACGGCCAGCATCAGCAGGCGCGACAGCTCACCCAGCGGCAGCAGGGTCTGCGTGCCGTCCTGGTAGGCGGCCAGGCTGTCGGACACCACCTGGCCATCCAGCACCACCTCCAGCACCAGCAGGTTGGTCTCGTCGATGCGGCGCGGGCCTGTTGGCAGGGACGGCCGGGAGGGTGGCGTTGGCGGCAGGGCGGCGACGCTGTCGCGCGCGCGCAGGCGCAGCTGCCAGTGCGGCAGGTCCACGGCCAGTTCCAGGCTCAGCCAGCGGGCCAGCAGCTGCGTCGACACATAGATGTCGCCGCCAATGCCCTGGGCCAGCCGCGGCTCGAAGGACTGGCGCCGTTCGCCGATGCGAATGGTCGAGTCGATCAGGTCCAGGCAGAAGGGCTCGCCCGAGCCCGGCAGTGTGCCGGCGGCGCGGCCCGATGCGGTCTGCACGCGCAGGTCCAGCCCGAGCAGCTTGGAGACGGCCCCAAGCGGCAGCAGCACCTGGTAGTCGGTCTGGTAGGCGTCGAGCGGCTCGGCCAGCGTGCGGCCATCGAGCTGCACCTCGAGCTGGCGCAGCGGCTTCGGCGCGTCGTCGGGCGCGGCATGGGCCAGCAGCAACGGCGCAACCAGCAGGGCTGCGGCGGCGACGCGCTGGAGGATGCGGAGCGGAGCCATGGCGCCGAGCGGCGGGCGCCGGTCCGTCAGGGAAGGGCGAGGCTGGTCTCGGCCAGCAGCTTACCGCCGGCCTCGGGCCGCTCGCGCAGGGCGAGCTTCAGCGTGCCGGCGGGCAGGGCGTTGCCGGAGGGCAGCTGCAGCGGCAACTGCACACGCCGGGCCGCGTTGGGCACGTAGACGGCCACGCCGCCGGCGCGCGCCACCTCGAAGGTGACGCCGGCCGTGGTCGTGAAGGTGGCGAGCAGGTCGCCATAGAGGGAGCGGTTGCCTTCGCGCTTCATCTGGAAGGACAGCGTGCCGGGGCCGGTTGCCGAGCCCGGCTGCAGGGCGAGGTCGGAAAGCTCGGCCCTGGCATGCGTCTCGCCCTGGCGAACGATGACCGGGATGGAGGCGCCGACGAGGGCCTGGATGACGATGCCAACGTCCTTGCCCTCGCGCTTGGCCACGTCCTCGACGCTGCTGTTGCCGCTGGCCTCGGCCACGCGGTCGAACTGCAGATGCGAGCGGTATTCGCCAATGGCCAGCTCATCGGGCTTGCGCAGCAGGATGCGCACGATCTGTGAGCCGCCGGGCGGGATGGTGACCTGGCGTGGCGAGTAGCGCAGCATGGCATCGGCGAATTGCTCGCCGGGGCCGGGCGCGTCGATGGCGATGAACTCGCCATTCGGGCCCATGCGGCGGTTGACGAGGTTGATGCGATAGGTCTCGGGCGTCTTGCCCTGGTTCATCAGCTCGACCTGGGCGGCGCGCTGCTGCTTGTCGAAGACGATGCGCGTCGGGAACAGCATCAGGTCGGCCTGCGCCGCGCGCGCCAGCAGCAGCAGCCCGAGGGCCGCCAGCCGGATGAACTTGGTCTTTGCACGCATACCGGCATCGTCGCCAGGACTTGAGCGGTGCAAAGCTCGCAAAAGCACCGGAGTTGCCGGTCTTTACTGGTAGTTCACGGTGACGTTGAAGGAGCCGGAATAGCTGCCCGTGGCCTGTAGGTTGCTCACGGTCAGCGTGGCGCCGACGTTGATTTGCTGGGTGCCACCGCCGCCCAGCACGCCTGTGCCGGAGGGGCTGCTGACGAAGCTGTTCAGCGCCATGCTGCCGCTGGCGCCATCGGTGAGGAAGACGGTGCCGTCCGCCGGCAAGGTGATGACGAACACCGCGCTCGGCGTGCCGGTGATCGTGAACTGGGCGGCACTGGCCGTGCCGGCCTGGTTGACGAGGATGACGCTGCCCGTCTTCAGGCGCGCGCCGCCCGGGCTGACGCTGACCGTGCCGCCGCTGCCGGCCGTGAAGGCGCCGAAAGACAGGGCGCCGTTGTTGACCAGGGTCTGACCGGGCGCGGCCGCGCTGGCGACCAGCAGCAGCGCGGCCAGGGCGCGATGACGGGTCAGCCCGCGCATGGCCTCAGTTGAAGGCAACGGTGATAACGAGAGGGCCCTCGCCATCGCCGCCTTCTCCTGCAGGCAAAGCGGCGGCCACGGACACGGCTGCAGCCGGGCCACGCGCCAGCAGCGCCGCGCTGGCCGCGGGGACGATGTCAACGCCAAAGGCCTGCCTGGACTCCACCGCGCTGCCGATCCACAGGGGCAGGGCGCGCAGGATGGCCGGCGTGGTCGCGCTCGCCACGCGCGTCACCAGGTCACCCGTGGCGGGGCCGGCGGGGGCGTCCCGCGCCAGCAGCAGGTCCTGCACACTGACGGGCACACCCAGCCAGGCGTTCACCGTCACGGGCACGATGACGGCCGCGCTGGCCTGGGCCGCGGCACTGGCGGCCACGGCTGGCGCCTGTGGCAACAGAGTGCACCACAGTGCGGTGGCGGCGCAAAGGCCGTGAATGCGGAAGGCGGTCGTCATGGCCGCAAGGAGGATAGGCCTCAGTTGTAGGCGACGGTCACCTTGACGATGCCCGTGTAGGTACCCGCGGCCTGGGCGGCGCCCACCGTCAGCTTGCCGCCGACAAAGATATAGGCGGCGCCGGCAGCCAGCGTGCCTGTGGTGGCGTCGGTGGTTTCGTCGGTCTTGCCGGTCGCCGTCGCGGTCGCGACCGCCTCGGTGATCCAGTCGATGGCCATCGTGTTCGCGCTCGCGTCGGTCAGCACCGTGTCGCTGCCGGTGTAGTCGATGGAGAAGGTGTTGGTGCCGGCGCCGGTCACGTCAAAGCGCGCGGCCACGGGCGCGACGCCAGTGGGCAGGACGGCCGTGCCGGACTTGGTGCGGGTGCCGTCGGTGGCCAAGGTCACGACGCCGTTGCCGGCGACCAGATTGCCGAACACGAGGTCGGCCGACTTGGTCACCGCGATGGGCTGCAGCACGACGGCGGTGGCGCTGGCGGTCGCGTTGTCGGCGGCCTGTACGCCGCGCATGCCAGCGGCTCCCAGCAGCACCAGGGCGCTCAAGGCCAGCAGGCTTTGCGGACGAACGGATCTTTTCAACGATGTGGTCATGGGGCGCTCCTCGGCTCCTGGATGTGCCGACCCACGAATGCTGCGGGCCCGCTCAACAGGCTTATCGGCCGATCAGCGCCGAGCTTGACGGTCATTTCTTTACCAGCTCGGCCCCAGCAGCAAATAGGCCGCTGTCTCGCCGCCGCGCGTCGTGCCGAGCGCCAGGTAGAACGGCCCGAATCGCGTGTCCACGCTGAGAAAGCCGCTGGCGGCCTGCTTCCAGCCGCTGCTGGGTATGTTGGACAGCTTGAGGCCGGAGCCGGCGCCGATGGCACCCGTCTCCAGCGAGAAACCGACGCGCACCGCGCCGCCCAGGCCGACAGGCATCTCGCCGATGCGCCGCGCCATGACGACGCGCAGCAGGGCCATGTTTTCACCCACCAGCGACGCATCGGGCGTGCCAGACAGGCGCAGATAGCCCCCGAGAGAGCGCGCCTGCCCGCGTTCGGCGTGGGCGAACTCGCCGTAGAGCTGGCCGGCCCACTCGCCCAGCCGCAAGGCCGACAAGCCGATCAGCGAGGCGTTGATGACGCTGGCCTCGCCGCGCGGATGCAGCCATTCGATGCGCGCCGTCGTCCACTGACCGCGGCTGGGGAAGGCGAGGGAGTCCAGCGTGTCGGTGTGCAGTTCCAGGTATTGCTGGCCATAGCTCTGCGAGCGGCGGCTGCCCTCTGGGACGACGGGCAGCACCACCTCGTCGCTGGCACGCAGGCGGCCGATGCYGAGCCGCAGGTCGCCCAGGCCGGCGATGCGGTGGCCGAGTTCCAGCTGCGCGCTGGTCAGGCTGCTGGACAGGCGCAGCGCGCGCTGGCCCTGGTCGAAGACGTCGTTGCTGCCGGCCGTGTAGGCAAGCTTGGCGCTGGCGAACCAGCGCGAGCCCGGGCCGAGCGGCTGGTAGAACTCGGTGTTGAGGCCGCGCGAGGAGCCGATGCGGGCGACCGAGCGCAGCTCCGCGCCCCAGGGGTTGAGCCAGTTGGCGACGTGCATGGCCACCAGCGAGTAGCTGTTGGCATCGGCGAAGTTGCTGTACAGCTCCAGGCCGAAGCGCACACGGCTGGCGGCCCAGTCGGCCTCGGTGAGCTTGAACTCGACGCTGCGCCGTCCGTCGCGGTCGTCGATCTCGGTCTCGATGCGCTCGAAATCGCCGGTGCCGTCCAGCCGCTCGACGGCCCGGGTCAGGTCGGCGCGGCCTACTGTGTCGCCCGGCTGCAGGGCCAGTTCGGCCCGCAGCGCCTCGGCGTTGACCCGCTGAGCGCCGGTAATCTTCAGCTCAGCCAGCGGCAGGGCACTCAACGCTGACTCGGGCGGGCCGAGGCGGCGGGCCTGCAGGGCCGCGTGGGCAGCAGGCGCGGCCAATTCCGCCAGGCGCTCGCCGGCGGCCAGGGCCGCGCGCCGGCCGGTGGCCATGGCCTCGTCGGCGCGGTAGAAGTCCATGAAGCCCATGCCGGGCAGGTCGGGGTCGATGACGATGTCCCGGGCGTTCAGCTCACGCAGCGACCGCTGCACGTTCTGCTCGGTCAGGATCTGCAGCATCTGGTTGGCCACCATGACGGCGCTGCTGATCTCGCGGTCTTCGAGCAGCGGCGTGCCGACGTTGACGGCGATGACGATGTCGGCGCCAAGCTGGCGGGCCAGGTCGACGGGGAGATTGCGCACCAGGCCACCGTCCACCAGCGGGCGGCCGTTGACGCGCAGCGGCGCAAACACGCCCGGCACGGCCATGGAGGCACGCAGGGCCTCAAACAGCGGCGTGTCGGCCTGGTCCAGCATCGCGCCGGAGAGCAGGTCGGTCGCGACGGCGCGAAACGGGATGGGCAGCTTGCACAGCGGGTCGTCGGCGCGCGTGGCGGGGATGAGGGAGGACAGCGTGGCCTCCAACTGGCCATTGGCGGCGGCGCCGCCGGGCAGCATCGCACCGCGTTGCGGCGTGAAGCCGAACTCGATGCGCGAAGGAAGCCGCTCGTCATCCTCGCGGCGGCGAATGGACAGGCGCTCGCGCGCCGGCCGGTCGGCCAGGATGGCGTTCCAGTTCGCGCCCTTCACCAGGACCTCGAGCTCATCCAGGCTGCGGCCCGAGGCATAGGCGCCGCCGACCACCGCACCCATGCTGGTGCCGACGATGAGGTCTACCGGCACCTGCATCTCCTCCAGCACGCGCAGCACGCCGATATGGGCCAGGCCGCGGGCGCCGCCACCGGACAGCACGAGGCCGATCCTGGGGCGCTGAGCGGGAGAGGGTTCGGCGGCCAGTACGGAACCGGCGATCAGGCAGCAAAGAAGGAGCAGGCGTTTCATGGCGGCCCGCACCATAGCAGCGTCAGCGCAGGCCGAACTCCGCCAGCTCGCCCTGGCGGCGCAGTTTCTGGATGGCCTGGTGCAGCTTGTCGACCGGCTCCTGCGGCGTGCCAAGGTGGCAGGCCACATAGGCGTCCACGCGGCGCAGCGTCAGGACGTTCTTGACCGGCGCGYCGCCCTCGGCGCGGATCACGGGTTCGGCAGCGAGTTCGTTGGCGAACCAGAAGTCCACGCGCCGCGCCTGCAGCATGCGCAAGGCCGACACCGAGTTGTTGGCCTCCTGGGCGGCGATGCCCTGCTCGCGCAGCGATGCGG
>NZ_JBFUMO010000165.1:0-10914 GCF_054049355.1 Roseateles sp. P5_E11
ATCTCCAACGCCAAGCCCAAGATTGCGGACTATCCGTTCACGACGTTGCATCCCAACCTCGGTGTCGTGCGCGTCGCGCCCGAGAAGAGCTTCGTTGTCGCGGACATTCCAGGCCTCATCGAAGGCGCCTCCGAGGGGGCTGGCCTCGGTCACCAGTTCCTGCGCCATTTGCAACGCACGCGGCTGCTGCTGCATGTCGTCGACATCGCGCCCTTTGATCCCGAGGTCGATCCGGTCAAGGAAGCCAAGGCTATCGTGGCCGAGCTGAAGAAATACGACCCTCAGCTGCATGCCAAGCCACGCTGGCTGGTGTTGAACAAGCTGGACATGGTTCCCGAGGAAGAGCGTGCCACGCGCGTGAAGGACTTCGTCAAGCGCTATCGCTGGAAGGGGCCGGTCTTCGAGATCTCGGCGCTGACACGCCAGGGCTGCCAGCCGCTGATCCATGCGATCTACGAACACGTCGCTGCCGAGCAGAACGTGCTGGTCGAGCCCGATATCCGTTTCGAGTCCAACAGCCCCGCCGAATGAGTTTGCTGTCCAGCGCACGCCGCATCGTCGTCAAAGTCGGTTCCAGCCTCGTCACTGACGAGGGCCGCGGCATTGATGCCGAGGCGATCGCGAACTGGAGCCGCCAGCTGGCGGCGTTGGCGAAAGAGGGCCGTGAGCTGATCATGGTGTCCAGCGGCGCTATCGCTGAGGGCATGAAACGTCTCGGTTGGGCGACACGCCCCAAGGAACTGCACGAGTTGCAGGCCGCTGCAGCCGTCGGTCAGATGGGCCTGGCGCAGATGTACGAGAGCCAGCTCAGTGCCCAGGGCATGGCCAGTGCCCAGGTGCTGCTGACGCACGCCGACCTGGCGGACCGGGAGCGCTATCTCAATGCGCGCTCGACGCTGCTGACGTTGCTGGCCCACCGCGTGCTGCCCGTCATCAACGAGAACGACACCGTCGTCAACGACGAGATCAAGTTTGGCGACAACGACACGCTGGGGGCGCTGGTCGCCAACCTGGTCGAGGCCGATGCGCTGGTGATCCTGACCGACCAGCGCGGCCTGTATTCAGCCGACCCACGCAAGGACCCGACCGCCCGCTTCATCGATACGGCACAGGCCGGCGATCCGGAGCTGGAGCGCATGGCTGGCGGCGCCGGCTCGAGCATCGGCCGCGGCGGCATGATCACCAAGATCCTCGCGGCCAAGCGCGCAGCTGGCAGTGGCGCCGGCACTGTCATCGCCTGGGGGCGCGAGCCCGATGTGCTGCTGCGCCTGGCGCGCGGCGAGGCCATTGGCACGGCCCTGCTGGCGGCCACGCCCAAGCTGGCGGCGCGCAAGCAGTGGATGGTCGACCATCTGCAACTGCGCGGCTCGGTCAAGGTGGATGCCGGCGCGGCGATCAAGCTGCGGGACGAAGGAAAAAGTCTGCTGCCCATCGGCGTGGTGGAAGTGCAGGGCGGCTTCCATCGTGGCGATGTCATCGCCGTGCAGACGGCCGAGGGCGTCGAACTCGCGCGCGGCCTGGCCAACTATTCAGCCTCGGAAGCCCGGCTGATTGCGCGCAAGCCCTCGTCGGAGTTCGAGGCCTTGTTGGGCTATGCGGCTGAACCTGAGCTGATCCACCGAGACAACTTGGTTCTCCGTTAGGAGCGCCAGCGTCAGTTGGGCGGCTCGCCCTCTGGTGGCGTTGCCGTTGCCTCCAGTGGCGCGTCCAGCGGCATTGGCCCGCTGTTGCGCTCCCGGTGCGCGGGCCGCATGCCGGCGCGCAGATAGCGGTTGTGATGGTTGATGCGCGGCAAGTAGCGCGCCAGTTCCGTCAGCGCCATCTCGTAAACGCCGCGCTTGAACTCGATGACGGCCTCCAGCGGCACCCAGTACTCGTTCCAACGCCAGGCGTCGAACTCCGGGTGATCGGTGGCGCGCAGGTTCATGTCGCAGTCGCGCCCCACCATCTGCAGCAGGAACCAGATCTGTTTCTGGCCCCTGTAATGGCCACGCGCATCTCGCCGAATGAAATGCTCGGGCACCTCGTAGCGCAGCCAGTCGCGAGTCCTCGCGATGATGCGCACATGCTCTGGCGTGAGCCCCACTTCTTCGTGGAGCTCTCGGAACATCGCCTGCTCAGGCGTTTCACCGTGCTTGATGCCCCCTTGCGGGAACTGCCACGAGTGCGTCCGGATGCGTTTGCCCCAGAAGACCTCGTTGCGTTGGTTGAGCAGGATGATGCCGACGTTGGGGCGGAAGCCTTCACGGTCGAGCATAATCAACCTCAAATCTCTAGTTGGTTCGATTATTGCATCGGGCCGCGATGGTCACAGCGCCCTCGCTAACCCGCAGAGTTCTCCCTGTTTTGTCGTGACTTCGGCCGGGTTTTCACCCGGCCTTCGCATTTGCCAGGCGCTCTCCTGGCCTTTGATCCGGTCTGCCCATGAAAGCCTCCCAGTTCTTCGTCTCCACCCTCAAGGAAGCGCCCGCCGATGCCGAGGTCGTCAGCCACAGGCTGATGATGCGCGCCGGCATGATCAAGCGCCTGGGCGCCGGCATTTACAACTACATGCCGATGGGTCTTCGTGTCATCCGCAAGGTCGAGAAGATCATCCGCGAGGAGATGGACGCTGCCGGCGCCGTCGAATGCCTGATGCCCGTCATCCAGCCAGCCGAGCTGTGGCAGGAGACGGGCCGCTTCGACAAGATGGGCCCCGAGTTGTTGCGCGTGAAGGACCGCCATGGCCGCGACTTCATCGTGCAGCCGACCAGCGAGGAGGTCATCACCGACATTGCCCGCCAGGAGCTGCGCAGCTACCGCCAGCTGCCGAAGAATTTCTATCACATCCAGACCAAGTTCCGCGACGAACGCCGTCCGCGCTTCGGCCTGATGCGCGGCCGCGAATTCACGATGAAGGACGCCTACTCCTTCGACCGTGACGTCGAGGCCGCCGGCCGCAGCTACGACAACATGTACGCGGCCTACGGCAAGATCTTCGACCGCTTCGGCCTGCAGTACCGCGCCGTCGCTGCAGACACCGGTGCCATCGGCGGCGACCGCTCGCATGAGTTCCAGGTCATCGCCGAGACCGGCGAAGACGCCATCGTCTATTGCCCGACCAGCGACTACGCCGCCAACATCGAGCTGGCGGAAGCCGTCGCCCTGCTGCCCGGCCGCGCCGACGCGCTGCAGACGCTCACCAAGACGCCCACGCCGGGCAAGGCTACGTGCGCCGAGGTGGCGCTGCTGCTCGGTCTGCCGCTCGCGCAGACGGTCAAGTCCCTGGTGCTGGCCACCGACGAGCTCGACAAGGACGGCAACATCGTCAAGACCCAGGTCTGGCTGCTGCTGGTGCGCGGCGACCACGACCTGAACGAGGTCAAGGCCGGCAAGGTCGAGGGATTGAAGGGCGGCTTCCGCTTCGCGACCAGCGGCGAGATCGACGCCCATTTCGGCTGCAAGCCCGGCTACCTTGGTCCCATCGGACTGAAGCAGCCGCTGAAGATCGTCGCCGACCGCACGGTCGCCGTCATGAGCGACTTCGTCTGCGGCGCCAACGAGGCTGACTTCCACTTCACCGGCGCCAACTGGGGCCGCGATCTGCCCGAGCCCGACGTCGTTGCAGACATTCGCAACGTCGTTGCCGGTGACCCCTCGCCCGACGGCAAGGGCCTGCTCGCCATCCAGCGCGGCATCATCTGGCCGGACGCCATCGCACCCTTCACCGTCGTCATCTGCCCCATCGGCATGGACCGGAGCGAAGAGGTCAAGGCCGCCGCCCACAAGCTGTACGAGGAGCTCAAGGCGCTGGGCGTTGACGTGCTGCTGGACGACCGCGGTGAGCGCCCCGGCGCGATGTTCGCGGACTGGGAGCTCATCGGCGTGCCGCACCGCGTCGTGCTGGGCGACCGTGGCTTGAAGGAAGGCCAGGTCGAGTACCAGGGCCGTCGCGACGAGGCCGCGACCAAGCTCGCCGTGGCTGATGTGGTCGGCCACCTGAAGGGCCTGCTCAAGCTTTGAAGCGCCGGCTGCTGCTGTCCAGCCTGCTCGCCGCGCCGCTGGCGGCGCAGGCCGGCGCCCAGGTCGAGGAGCCGCTGGCGGACTCGATGCGCTCGGCGCTGACCGCCTCCATCGCCCAGGCGGCCCCGCCGCGCCCGAAGTTCGAGGCCAGCCAGGTCGATGAGCGCATGGCCTATCTGCGCTGGCTSGGCGCGATGAGCGAGCGGCTGAAGAAGCGCAAAACCGAGACGCAGATCCGTATCGAGTTCCTCGAGACGGTCTGGTACGAGGCCAAGCGCGCGGGCCTGGAGCCCAGCCTCGTGCTCGGCCTCGTGCAGGTCGAGAGCGGCTTTCGCAAATACGCCATCAGCATCGCCGGTGCGCGCGGCTATATGCAGGTCATGCCCTTCTGGGCCAAGCTGATCGGCGACGGCGATGCCGCGCGCCTCTTTCACATGCAGAGCAATCTGCGTTTCGGCTGCGTCATCTTGCGCCACTACCTGGACCTGGAGAAGGGCGACCTCTTCCTTGCTCTGGGCCGTTACAACGGCAGCCGCGGCCGGCCCGAGTATCCGAACGCCGTATTTGCCGCGCGGCGGCAGTGGTTGCTGCCCGGCGAGAAATGACTCAGGGCTTTCCCGGCGTGGCTTGTGGCCGGGAGCGGTCAGGGCGTTAGGCTTTGAGGTTTCGTCCACAAGACAAGCCACCCATGCCCGCTGCCAAACGCTTCGCGCCTCTTCTCCTGACGACATTGCTGGCCACCAGCCTGAGCTGGGCTCAGCAGCCCTCGGACAACCCCCTCTTCGCGCCCAGCGCCTTGCCGCTGCAATACCCGCAGTTCGACAAGTTACGCGACGAGCATTTCGGCCCGGCCCTGGACAAGGGCATGGCCGAGCAACTGGCCGAAATCCAGGCCATCGCCGACAACCCTGCAGCGCCGACTTTCGACAACACCATCGTCGCGTGGGAGAAGAGTGGCCGGTTGCTGGGCCGCACCTCCACGCTGCTGTTCAGCCTGCTTGGTGCCGATGCCAACCCCGCCCGCCAGCAGTTGCAGACCGACTACGCCGCCAAGCTCGCCGCCCATCGCGACGCGGTGCTGCTCAACCCCAAGCTGTTCGCCCGCATCGAGACCTTGTACGCGGCGCGTGGCAAGGCAGCGCCCAACGCCGAAGGCAAGCGCCTCATCGAGCGCTACCGCCGCGACATGGTGCGTGCCGGTGCGCAGCTGAGCGACGAACAGAAGGTGCGCATGAAGGCCATCAACGCCGAGTTGGCGACGCTGGGCGCGCGCTTCAACAAGGCGGTGCTGGCTGAAGTCAATGACTCGGCTCTCATCGTTGACAGCGCCGAGGATCTTGCCGGGCTCACGCCGGCCCAGGTGGCCGCCGCGGCCGAGACCGCCAAGAAGAAGGGTCTGGAAGGCAAGTACCTGTTGACGCTGCTGAACACCACCATCCAGCCGCTGGAGACCGAGCTGCAGAACCGCGCGCTGCGCGAGCGCCTGCACCGCGCATCCGTCGCGCGCGGCAGCCGCGGCAATGCCAATGACACGACGGGCATCGTGTCCCGCGTGATGACGTTGCGCCAGGAGCGTGCGGCCCTGCTCGGCTATGCGACGCCCGCCGCCTATGTGCTGGAGGAGGAGACGGCCAAGTCCGCCGAAGCCGTCAATGCCATGCTCGGCAAGCTTGGGCCGGCGGCCGTGGCGTCGGCCAAACAGGAGGCCGCCGAGCTGCAAAAGCTCATCGACACCGACCAGGCCGCCAAGAAGCAACCCAGCTTCGCCCTGCAGCCCTGGGACTGGAGCTACTACGCCGAGAAGCTGCGTGCCGCCAAGTACGGCTTCGACGAAAGCCAGCTCAAGCCCTATCTGGAGCTCTCCAGCGTGCTGGAGCGCGGCGTGTTCTTCGCCGCCAACCAGCTCTACGGCATCAGCTTCAAGCGCCGCACCGACCTGCCGGTCTACCGCGACGACGTGCGCACCTACGACGTCTTCGACACCGACGGCAAGCAGCTCGCCATCTTCATCGCCGACCTCTACGCCCGACCCAGCAAACGCGGCGGTGCATGGATGAACGCCTACGTCAGCCAGAACGCGCTGGAGGGCACGCAGCCGGTCGTTGCCAACCATCTCAACATCCCCAAGCCACCAGCCGGTGAGCCGACTCTGCTGACCTGGGATGAGGTCAACACCTTGTTCCACGAGTTCGGCCACGCGCTGCATGGCATGTTCAACAAGGGCCAATACCCGGGCCTGGGCCGCGTGCCGCGCGACTTCGTTGAATATCCCTCGCAGGTCAACGAGGTCTGGGCCGACTGGCCCAGCGTGCTGGCCAGCTATGCCAAGCACTACCAGACTGGCGAGGCCATGCCGCGTGAACTGCTCGACAAGGTGGCGCGTGCCAAGCGCTTCAACCAGGGCTACACGACACTGTCCTATCTGAGCGCCGCCATCGTCGACCAGCGCCTGCACCAGCTCAAGGCCGGCGAAGTGCCCGCAGCCGACGGCATCATGGCCTTCGAGGCCAAGGTGCTGAAGGACGAAGGCGTTGACTTCGGCCCCGTGCCGCCGCGCTATCGCCTGCCTTACTTCAGCCACATCATGGGCGGCTACTCGGCCGGCTACTACGCCTACATCTGGAGCGAGGTGCTGGACGCAGACACCGTCGAATGGCTGAAGGCCAATGGTGGCTTGAAGCGCGCCAACGGCGATGCACTGCGCGCCAAGCTGCTGTCGCGCGGTGGCAGCGAGGATGCGATGGTGCTGTTCCGCCACCTCGTGGGCCACGAGCCCGACATCAAGCCGCTGCTGGAGCGGCGTGGGTTGGTGGTGCAGAAGCCCTGAGCGGGCCAGGGGAACGCTGAATCGGTCCCGTGATGCAGCGCGCCCTGGTTTGGGATRGACTGCAAGGCGCAAACCACAGCCATAGCGGGCTATGGCGAGGATTTGCAACGCCGCAGGCCGCCCAAAGCAGGGATGCGCTGCGCGCGAGTGACTGGTTTAGCGTTTCCCTAGAGCCCGGCCCAGGACTTGGGCTGCGCTGCCGCGACGCCGGCCAGCTCCAGTACCCGCTCGGCGGTCTCGTTGACCATCTCCTCGATCGTCTTGGGGCGGTGATAGAAGGCCGGCAGCGGCGGGAAGCAGATGCCGCCCATTTCGGTCACCGCGACCATATTGCGCAAATGGGCCAGGTTGAGCGGTGTCTCGCGCACCATCAGGATCAGCCGGCGGCGCTCCTTCAAGGTGACGTCGGCGGCGCGGGTCAGCAGGTTGTCGCCAAGCCCGTGAGCAATCGCCGCGAGCGACTTCATCGAACAGGGCGCCACGATCATGGCGGCGGTCGCGAAGCTGCCGCTGGCGATGCAGGCGCCGATGTCTCCTGGCGCGTAGGCATGGTCCGCCTCGGCTTCCAGCGCAGAGCGGTCCAGGCCGAGTTCGTGATGGACGTTGAGGATGCCGGCGGGCGTGGCGATCAGATGGGTCTCGACGCCCAGCTCGCGCGAGCGGCGCAGCAGCCGCAGCGCATAGGCCGCCCCGGTTGCGCCCGTCAGCCCGACGACGAGCCTTTGGGTCATCAGGAGGCCGTCAGGGCCTGCTGCAGCTCACCCGACTCGTACATCTCCATCATGATGTCCGAGCCGCCGAGGAATTCGCCGTTGACGTAGAGCTGGGGGATGGTGGGCCAGTTGGCGTAGTCCTTGATGCCCTGGCGCACTTCCTCGTCCTCGAGCACGTTGAAGGTCTTGAGATCGGTCACGCCGGCGGCCTTCAGGATCTGGATGGCGCGGCCGGAGAAACCGCACATCGGAAACTGGGCGGTGCCCTTCATGAAGAGCACGACGCGATTGGACTTGACCAGGTCGTCGATGCGTTGCTGAACGTCACTCATTGCTGTTCTCGTCAAAAGGCAAAACGGCAATTATCCGGGACGCGCCCGGTTGAGCGTCAGTAGCTGTACGCCAAGCCCAATTGCAGCAAGGGCTTGAAGCGCAAATCGCGCATGGCGTCCTCGAAGCCCTGGGCGCTGCTACGGCCCAGGCGCAGGCTGCTGCCATAGGAGCCTGACATCAGGCCGAAGTCGGCGCTGAAGGCCAGGCCGCTCTTGTGCACGCGGCCGGTGTAGCCGATGCCGACGTAGGAGAGATTGGCGTTGTCCAGCGAATAACCGTCAGGGCCGTTCAGCGACAGGCTGCGCCGCCCCGCGGAGACCGGGCCGCTGCCCAGGGCCAGGCCGCCACTGCTTTGCGACATGGACAGCGGGCCGAGCAGCAGGCCCCCGGTGGCACGAAGGCCGCCGCGCAGGCTGGAGAAGCCTGAGCTGGTGAGGTAGTAGTCGCCAAGCAGGTTGGCGCTGAGCACACGGGATCCGCCGAGATGGGGCTGCTGCGCCTCGCTGCCGCTGTCGATGCTGTTCAGCTGCAATCGCGCCTGCCAGCGCGGATTGGCGTTGTCGTCGGCCTGGGCCGAGACGGCATGGATAGCACAAAGGACAGAGAGGCTCAGTACTGCAGCGCTGGCGAGGCGGGCCATGATCGTCTCCTGCGCGGTGCATCGAGTGGCACCGGGATTTGATACTACGCCGGCCAGTCAGTTACGGGAATGAAGAACTGGCAGCAATACATCACACATTTCGGGGAGCTTTCAGCTGGTTGCACGCCAGCAGCCGCCACTGGCCCGCGGCCGACCGCCCAGGTCGCGCCTCAGCGTGGCCTGGGCAAACCCCCGTGCGGCCAGGCGGGCGGCGACCGCTTCGGCCTGGTCCCAGCCGTGTTCCATCAGCAGCCAGCCACCATCGTTGATGTGTTGCGGTGCAGCATCAATCAGGGTTTGCAGGTCGGCCAGTCCGTCACCTCCAGGCGTCAGGGCCGTGATCGGCTCATGGCGCAGGGCTGGCAGATGCGGGTCGTCGCCGGCGATATAGGGCGGGTTGCTGACGACGAGGTCGAAGCGCCGGTCGGCCAGCGGCGCGAACCAGTTGCCGTGCCGCCAGTCGACGGCCAGACCCAGGCGTTCACCATTGGCGCGAGCAACAGCCAAGGCGTCGGCGCTGAAGTCAACGGCCGTGACCTGGGCGTGCGGGCAGGCGGCCTTGATGGCCAGCGCGATGGCGCCACTGCCGGTGCCGAGGTCGGCGACGCTGGATTGGCCCGGCAGGGCGGCGAGCAGTTCCAGCGCCCAGTCGACGAGGGTTTCGGTGTCAGGGCGCGGGATCAACGTTGCCGGCGTGACCTGCAGCATCAGACCGTGGAAGGGCTGCCAGCCGGTCAGGTGGGCCAGCGGTTCACCAGCGGCCAGCCTTTGCAGCGCGGCTTCGGCGCCGGGTGCGAGTGCGTCGCCGTGGGTGACAAGCCAGGCGCGGCCCTGGCCGGTCAGGTGGCCGAGCAGCGTCTGCACATCGCCGCGCTCGACGCCGAGCTGGCGGGCGAGGGCGAGCGCCTCATCGACTGTCACGCCCGGCCTTCTTCGAGCTGAGCCAACTGCTCGGCCGCCTGCGCCGCCTGCAGGCCCTGGATGACGTCGCCGAGGTCGCCGTCCATGATCTGGCCCAGCTTGTAGAGGGTCAGGTTGATGCGGTGGTCGGTCAGGCGGCCCTGGGGGAAGTTGTAGGTGCGAATGCGGTCGCTGCGGTCGCCGCTGCCGATCAGCCCCTTGCGCGTGGCAGCCTCCTTGGCGGCGCGCTCGCTGCGTTCCTTCTCCTGGATGCGTGCCTGCAGCACCTGCAGCGCCTTGGCCTTGTTGCTGTGCTGGCTGCGGCCGTCCTGGCATTCGGCCACGATGCCGGTGGGCAGATGGACGACGCGTACAGCGGAATCGGTCTTGTTGATGTGCTGGCCACCGGCGCCGCTGGCACGGAAAGTGTCGATGCGCAGGTCGGCCGGGTTCAGCGTGATGACCTCGGCCTCGTCGGGCTCGGGCATCACGGCGATCGTGCAGGCGCTGGTGTGAATGCGGCCCTGGGTTTCGGTCGCCGGCACGCGCTGCACGCGGTGGCCGCCGGATTCGAACTTGAGACGACCGTAGACGGCATCGCCCTCGACGCGCACGACCAGTTCCTTGTAGCCGCCGAGGTCGGAGATGTTCTCGGACAGGATTTCGGTGCGCCAGCCCTGGCCTTCGGCGAAGCGCAGATACATGCGCGCCAGGTCGCCGGCGAACAGGGCCGCCTCGTCGCCACCGGCGCCGGCGCGGATTTCGAGGAAGGCGTTGCGCTCGTCGTCCGGATCCTTGGGGATCAGCGCGAGTTGCAACTCTGCGTCGAGCGACGTCAGTGCTGTCTCGTTGGACGCAATTTCCTCGCGGGCCATCTCCGCCATCTCAGCGTCCGCCAGCATGTCGCGTGCCGCGGCGAGATCGGCCTCGTGTTGCAGATAGCGCCGGTAGCGCTCGACCAGGCCAGACACCTCGGCCTGCTCCTTGGTCAGCGCGCGGTAGCGCTTCATGTCCGAGGCGACGCTGCCGTCGGCAAGGATGGTGTCGAGCTCGGCGAGGCGGAAGCCGAGGCGGTCGAACTGCTGGCGCAGGGAGTCTTTCATGGGCACGGAACGGGAATGCGGTCAGGGGCGGCGCAAGCGATGCACCGAGCGGCGGCTTGAGAGCGCCGCTAAGACTGCTTGCCGCGCAGGAAGAGGCGCGACACCGTCTGGGCCAACTGCAGGCGTTGCTCGCCGTCGCTGGCGTGCAGTTCGGCCARCGTGCCGTGAAGCAGCTTCTGCGTGATGCCCTTGGACAGCGCATCCAGCACCTCGTCCACGTCCGCGCCCTTGGCCAGCAGCTTGCGGGCGCGGGCGATCTCCAGCGCCCGCCAGTCGTCGGCCTGGGCATGCAGAGCCTGGATCAGAGGCACGGTGTGGCGCTGGTCCAGCCAGTGCATGAAGCTCTGCACGCCGGTCTCGACGATGGCCTCGGCCTGGGCCACGGCGGCCTGGCGT
>NZ_JBFUMO010000166.1:0-10887 GCF_054049355.1 Roseateles sp. P5_E11
CCGCCGTCGTTGGCAACGATGGCGACGTTGTCCTCAATGCGCATGCGCAGCGTCAGGGGCGGACGGGGGGAAACAGCAGTCATGGTTTGCCAAGGCGTTGCTACAGTTGAAGTTGTTGTACGTCGTCTAGTTGTCGTACAACTTCCGTCACTTTAGACGGCGCAATCATTTCAAAACTCCGGGAAAACCCGCGAATGCACGCCCCCCTCGCCCGCCGCCGGCCGCGCACGCTGGCCCTCGAACTGGTTGACTCGCTCGGAGACCGCATCCGGGCCGGCCAGTTGCAGGCCGGCGACAAGCTGCCGACCGAGGCGGCCATCATGGGTGAGTTCGAGGTCAGCCGCACCGTCGTGCGCGAGGCCATCTCCAAATTGCAGGCGGCTGGCCTGGTCGAGACGCGGCACGGCATCGGTACGTTTGTGCTCGGGCCTGGCGACGGGCCGTCATTCAAGATCACGCCGGAACAGTTCAGCACGCTGCAGGACGTCATCGCCGTGCTGGAACTGCGCATCGGCCTCGAGACGGAGGCGGCCGGCCTGGCAGCGCAGCGGCGCACCGCCGACAACCTCATTGCCCTGCGCAAGGCGCTGGACGCAGTTATTGCCGCCGTCGAAGCCGGCCAGGACTCGGTGGCCGCCGACTTCCAGTTCCACTTGGAGATTGCCCGCGCGACGCGGAACAGCCACTTCGCCGACCTGATGGCAACGCTGGGGGCCCAGATCATTCCGCGTGCCCGGCTGGAGCCGGTGGCGGACATGAGTGCGGAGCGGCTGGCCTATATGCGGCGCGTCAACGCGGAGCACGAAAGCATCCTCGACGCCATCACCAGCCAGGATGCCGAATCGGCTCGTGCGGCCATGCGCACCCACCTCTCCAACAGCCGCGAACGCCGCCGCAGGGCCCAGGCCGAAACCGGCTGACCATTAAAAATGGTTTCCAAGGGTTATCCCTAGTGATTGTGGATTTGATCCAAGTTGTACGATGACCTACAACTTCAGTCATCCCAACACCGAACGGAGACCCTCCCATGTCGCCCCAAGAACTCAAAGCCGTCCTCGAAGCCGGCCTGCTGTCCTTCCCGCTGACCGACTTCGACGCGCAGCTGAACTTCGCGCCCAAGCCTTACGCCGAGCGCCTGGAGTGGCTGCAACCTTACGGCGCCTCGGCGCTGTTCGCGGCGGGCGGCACGGGTGAGTTCTTCTCGCTGGAGCCGGGCGAGTACAGCGACATCATCAAGGTGGCCCTGGACACCTGCCGCGGCCGCACGCCCATCCTGGCCGGCGCCGGTGGCGGCACGCGAGTGGCCGTCCAGTACGCGCAGGAAGCTGAGCGCCTTGGCGCCCAGGGCGTGCTGCTGCTGCCGCACTACCTGACCGAAGCCAGCCAGGAAGGCCTCATCAATCACGTCGAGGCCGTCTGCAAGAGCGTCAAGTTCGGCGTCGTCGTCTACAACCGTGGCGCCTGCAAGCTCACGCCGCAGAGCCTACTGGTGCTGGCCGACCGCTGCCCCAATCTGATCGGCTTCAAAGACGGTCTCGGCGACATCGAGAAGTTCGTCTCCATCCGCCAGACGCTGGGCGATCGCTTCGCCTATCTGGGTGGCCTGCCCACCGCCGAGCTGTTTGCCGGCGCATACAAGGCCATGGGCTGCCCGGTCTACTCGTCCGCCGTCTTCAACTTCATCCCCAAGACGGCGATGGAGTTCTACAACGCCCACGCCGCGGGCGACACCGAGACCTGCAACCGCCTCGTGCGCGACTTCTTCATCCCCTACGTCGCGCTGCGCAACAAGGGCGAGGGCTATGCCGTGTCCATCGTGAAGGCCGGCGCGACGCTGGTGGGCCACACGGCCGGGCCGGTGCGGCCGCCACTGTCGGACCTGGCTGCAGCCGAGGTCGACGCACTCGGCGCGCTGATCTCCAAGCTCGGCCCGCAATAAGCCATTCCACAAGACCCACTGGAGACAAGCCATGAAGAAACTGCTGACCGCCTTGCTGCTCGGCGCCGMTGCCACCACCGCAGCGCTGGCTCAGGCCTGGCCCGCCAAGCCGGTGACGCTGCTGGTGCCCTTCCCGCCCGGCGGCTCCACCGACGCCATCGCCCGTCTGCTGGGCAACAAGCTGCAGGAGACCCTCGGCGGCAGCTTCGTCATCGACAACCGCGGCGGTGCGGGCGGCACCATCGGCACCGGCATGGTCAAGCGCGCGGCGCCGGACGGCTACACCGTCCTCGTCTCGTCGCTGGGCCCGCTGGTCATCGGCCCGCACCTGCTGAAGAACCTGCAGTACGACCCAACCAAGGACCTGGACTACATCACCGTCGCCGTGCAGGCGCCCAACGTGCTGGTGGTGCCCGCCGCGTCGCCGCACAAGAGCATGGCCGACGTGCTGGCCTATGAGAAAGCCAACCCCGGCAAGATGAGCTTCGGCTCCAGCGGCAACGGCAGCAGCGACCACATCACCGCCGAGCTGTTCTGGCTGCAGACCGGCACGTCGGGCCTGCACATCCCCTACAAGGGCGGCGGCCCGGTCATGACCGACCTGCTCGGCAACCAGGTGGATGCCAGCTTCATGAACATCAACACCGCGCTGCCGCAGATCAAGGCCGGCAAGCTGCGCGCGCTGAGCATCACGAGCGCCCAGCGCTCGCCGGTGCAGCCCGACGTGCCCACCATGGACGAGCTGGGCATCAAGGGGCTGCAGGTCTACTCCTGGCAAGGCGTGGCCGCGCCCAAGGGCCTGCCCGCCGACATCAAGGCCAAGCTGCATGCCGGCATCGTCAAGACCTTGAACTCGCCGGACATCAAACCGAAGTTGCTGGAGCAGGGTTTCGAGGTCGTCGCCAACACGCCCGAGCAGTTCACCGCCTTCCAGGCGAGCGAGTTCGCACGCTGGAAAAAAGTGATCGAAGAACGCAAGATCACCGCAGATTGAGCCCACCCCCGAGGCGCTGACGCGCCTCCCCCTCAAGCGGGCTGAGCTCGGACACAAACAGTCCTGAGGACTGTTTGTGCCTAGCGAAGGACAAGGCCTCTGGCCTTGGCAGCACCCGATGGCCTGGCAGAGCCAGTTCCATGGGTGCCACTTGGTGGGGCACTACATCTTTGAAGTACTGACATGACCTCGACCCCCGTCATCAAAGAGCTGCGCGTTGTGCCCGTCGCCGGGCGCGACGGCATGCTGCTCAACCTCAGCGGCGCGCATGCGCCCTTCTTCACCCGCAACCTGTTGATCCTGACCGACAGCGCCGGCCACACCGGTGTGGGCGAAGTGCCCGGCGGCGAGAAGATCCGCCAGACGCTGGAGGACGCGCGCCAGCTGGTGGTCGGCCAGCCCATCGGTGGCCACCAGGGCGTGCTGCAGAAGGTCAGCCAGTCCTTTGCCGACCGCGACGCCGGCGGCCGTGGCCTGCAGACCTTCGACCTGCGCACCACCATCCATGCGGCCACTGCGATCGAGTCGGCCTTCCTGGACCTGCTCGGCCAGCACCTGGGCGTACCGGTCGCGGCCCTGCTTGGCGAAGGCCAGCAGCGCGATGCGGTCGAGATGCTGGGCTATCTCTTCTACGTCGGTGACCGCACGAAAACCGACCTGCCGTACAACAGCGAGCCCGGCGCCGACAACGCCTGGAGCCGACTGCGCCACGAGGTCGCACTGACACCCGAAGCCATCGTCAAGCTCGCCGAGGCCGCCCGCGAGCGCTACGGCTTCAACGACTTCAAGCTCAAGGGCGGCGTGCTGCGCGGCGACGAGGAGGTCGAGGCCATCCGCGCCCTGCACGAGCGCTTCCCCGACGCGCGTGTGACGCTGGACCCCAACGGCGGCTGGCTGCTGAAGGACGCGATCCGCCTGATGCGCGACATGAGGGGTGTTCTCGCGTATGCGGAAGATCCCTGCGGTGCCGAGGATGGCTTCTCGGGCCGAGAGGTGATGGCCGAATTCCGCCGTGCTACCGGCCTGCCCACGGCCACCAACATGGTCGCCACCGACTGGCGCCAGCTCTCGCACGCGCTGTCGCTGCAGAGCGTGGACATCCCGCTGGCCGACCCGCATTTCTGGACCATGGCCGGCAGCGTGCGCGTGGCGCAGACCTGCCGCGACTGGGGCCTGACCTGGGGCTCGCACTCCAACAACCACTTCGACATCTCGCTGGCCATGTTCACCCACGTGGGCGCCGCCGCGCCAGGCAAGGTCACGGCCATCGACACGCACTGGATCTGGCAGGACGGCCAGCGGCTGACCAAGGAGCCGCTGCAGATCGTCGGCGGCCACGTGAAGGTGCCGGCCAAGCCGGGCCTGGGCGTCGAGCTGGACATGGTCGAGGTCGAAAAGGCCCATGCGCTATACAAGCAGCATGGGCTTGGCGCGCGCGACGACGCGATCGCCATGCAATACCTGATCCCTGGCTGGACCTTCAACCCGAAGCGCCCGGCCCTGGACCGTTGAACAACCGACAAGGCAGTAGACATGCACAAGAACCTCATCGCCGGTGAATGGCTGGACGGCCACGCCGTCTCGCGCAACATCAACCCCTCCGACACGCGCGACCTGGTCGGCGAATACGCCCAAGCCGACGCGGCGCAAGCCGAACTGGCCATCACGGCCGCCACAGCGGCCTTCCCGGCCTGGAGCCTGTCGACACCGCAGCAGCGCTTCGACATCCTCGACGCCGTCGGCACCGAGATCCTGGCCCGCCGTGCCGAGCTGGGCGACCTGCTGGCCCGCGAGGAGGGCAAGACCCTGCCCGAGGCCATCGGCGAAGTAGGCCGCGCCGGCTATATCTTCAAGTTCTTCGCCGGCGAGGCATTGCGCCCGGGCGGCGAGAGCCTGCCCTCCGTGCGCCCCGGCGTCGGCGTGGAAGTGACGCGCGAAGCCGTCGGTGTCGTCGGCCTCATCACGCCGTGGAACTTCCCCATCGCCATTCCCGCCTGGAAGATCGCGCCGGCCCTGGCCTGGGGCAACTGCGTCGTCTTCAAGCCTGCCGACCTCGTGCCGGGCTCGGCCTGGGCGCTGGCCGAAATCCTGTCGCGCTCGGGCCTGCCCGCCGGCGTCTTCAACCTCGTCATGGGCCGCGGTTCGGTGGTCGGCGAGAAGCTGCTGAACGACCCGCGCGTGGCAGCCATCAGCTTCACCGGCTCGGTGGGCACAGGTCAGAAGGTCGCGGCCGCCTGTGTGGCGCGCATGGCCAAGTTCCAGCTCGAGATGGGTGGCAAGAACCCGATGATCGTGCTCGACGACGCCGACCTGGGCGTGGCCGTCAACGCCGCCGTCAACAGCGGCTTCTTCTCCACCGGCCAGCGCTGCACGGCGTCGAGCCGCCTCATCGTCACCGAGGGCATCCACGACCGCTTCGTTGCGGCCATGGTCGACAAGATGAAGACGCTGAAGGTGGACGACGCCCGCAAGGCCGGCACCGACATCGGCCCGGTCGTCGACGCCAGCCAGCTTGGCCAGGACACTGACTACCTCGGCATCGCCAAGAGCGAGGGCGGCAAGCTGGCGCAAGGCGGCGAGCGCATCGAGAAGAACGCCGACGGCGCGCCGGGCTTCTACCTGACGCCGGCGCTGATCACCGAAACGACGCCCGACATGCGCATCAACCGCGAGGAAGTGTTCGGCCCGGTCGTCAGCGTGCTGCGCGCCCGCGACTACGAGCACGCACTGGCCCTGTCCAACGACACGCCGTTCGGCCTGGCCGCCGGCATCGCGACAACGTCGCTGAAGCACGCCACCCACTTCAAGCGCCATTCGCAGGCCGGCATGGTGATGGTCAACCTGCCCACCGCAGGCGTGGACTACCACGTGCCCTTTGGCGGCCGCAAGGGCAGCAGCTACGGCCCGCGCGAGCAGGGCCGCCACGCGGCTGAGTTCTACACGACCGTGAAGACGGCTTACACCCAAGCCTGATCCCACCGCTTTGGCACCACCGCCCGGCAAGAGGCGGAGCCGCTGCATTGCCCGGAGACAACCGATGAATACCGCCACCGCCACCCTGGCCCACGCCGCCAGCGCCACGCGAACGAAGAAGCGCTTCGCCATCCTGGCCATGCTCTTCATCGTCACGACGATCAACTACGCCGACCGCGCGACGCTGTCCATCGCCGGCCCGGCGCTGTCCAAGGACCTGGGCATCGACTCGGTGACGATGGGCTTCATCTTCTCGGCCTTCGGTTGGTCCTACGTCATCGCCCAGCTTCCCGGCGGCTGGCTGCTGGACCGGTACGGCTCCAAGAAGGTTTACGCCGCCAGCATCTTCGTCTGGTCGGTGTTCACGCTGCTGCAGGGCGGCATCAGCTTCCTGACCGCGACGGCGACGACCGCCGTCGTCGTGCTGTTCGCGTTGCGCTTCCTTGTCGGCGCGGCCGAGGCGCCGTCCTTCCCCGCCAATGGCCGCATCGTCGCGTCCTGGTTCCCGGCCGCCGAGCGAGGCACGGCCTCGGCCATCTTCAACTCGGCCCAGTACTTCGCCACCGTGCTGTTCGCGCCGCTGATGGGCTGGATCACGCACAGCTACGGCTGGCCGGCCGTCTTCGTCGTCATGGGCCTGCTGGGCATCGTGGTCAGCGCCGTCTGGCTCAAGACCGTCTATACGCCCAAGACCCACCCCGGCGTCAACCAGGCCGAGCTGGACCACATCGCGGCCGGCGGTGCCCTCGTCAACATGGACCAGCCCGGCACGCAGAGCCGCAGCTTCGCGCCGGAGTCCCCCAAGCTCGGCTACATCAAGCAGTTGCTCTCCAACCGCATGCTGATGGGCGTCTACGTCGGCCAGTACTGCATCACGACGCTGACCTATTTCTTCCTGACCTGGTTTCCCGTCTACCTGGTCAAGGAACGCGGCATGTCCATCCTGAACGCCGGCTTCGTCGCGGCGCTGCCGGCCATCTGCGGCTTCGCCGGCGGCGTGCTCGGCGGGCTGATCTCTGACGGGCTGCTGCGCCGCGGCAAGACACTGACCRTGGCCCGCAAGACGCCCATCGTCATCGGCATGCTGCTGAGCACCAGCATGATCCTGTGCAACTACGTGGACAGCGCCGTGGTCGTCGTCGCCATCATGTCGCTGGCCTTCTTCGGCAAGGGCCTCGGCGCGCTGGGCTGGGCCGTCGTTTCGGACACCTCGCCCAAGGAAATATCGGGGCTGTCCGGCGCGCTGTTCAACACCTTMGGCAACACCGCCGGCATCACGACGCCCATCGTCATCGGCTACCTGATCAAGGGCACGGGCTCGTTCAACGCGGCCCTGGTGTTCGTCGCCGCGAACGCGCTGGTGGCCGTGTGCTGCTACCTGTTCGTCGTCGGCGACATCAAGCGCTTCGAGCTCAGGAAGGACTCCTGACCCACCTGGCGGCCCAGGCTTCGTAGGCCGCGAGCGTCTTCAACGGCCAGGTCCCCCACCAGGTATAGCCGTTGCGCCGCTCCAGGCTGAGGTCGTTGACGTCGTCGTGCAGGCTCTTGTCGCGGTCGCCGAACACCGGCTTGAGCGTGGCCGGATCGTAAAAGCGCGACCACAGCGGGCCGGCGCCCGGCTGCACCACCAGCCGGCGCGCGTCGTCCACCTTGACGAAGGCGCGGTCGCGCACAGCCAGGGCACGCAGCATGACGATGCCGCCCTTCACCGCGGCGACGACCGCCGGCGACGGGTCGGGCAGGCTCATCAGATAGCCCAGCGCCCGCGCGCTCTCGCCGCTGCTCAGTGCCGGCGGCTCGTAGTTGCGCGCCGAGGCCGGCGCCAGCGTCAGCGCGTCGTGCTGCTGGGCCCACAGCGTCGGCTTGCCGTCGACGCGGATCTGCGTGGCCAGCAGCAACTGCACGGCGCGCGCCTGTGCCGCCGCGGCGTCGGCCTTCAACGCGGCTGGCAGGAAACCCAAATCGAGCTCACCGTGCGCGGCAGCCCCCATCAGCTCGGCCACTTCGACGACGGCGTCGTCATTCAGCGTGATGGCGTCGTGGTAGCCGCCCTGCAGCGGCCACACCTGGGGCCAGCCGCCGTTGGGAAACTGCGCCGCCAGCAGGTAGCGCAGGCCGCGCTCGGCCGCCTGGCGGTAAACGGCACCGGGCGCGCCGGGCTGCTGGGCCGCCACGCGGGCGAGGAAGCGGATCTCGGTGATGGTGGCGTCGTTGTCGATGGTGCCCACATAGCTCCACTGCGCGTCCTGGGCCAGGTCGAAGTCGCCCGGCGTTGCCCGCTTGGAGTTGTTGTCGGCCACAAACGCCTGGCCGGGCAGGCGCGGCGCGCGGTCGCGCGGCTGGTTCTTGCCCCAGCCGCCGGCGGGTGTCTGGAAGCTCAGGACGTTGCGGGCCACGGCCAGGGCCGCGTCGCCGGCATACCAGGCGGCGGGCTTGTCCAGCGGCATGCTGGCCTCGGCATGACCGCCCTCGGGCGGCGCGGGCCAGGCCGTCAGCCCCTTGCGCTCGGCCGCCAGCGCGGCGCGGTCGGCGGCGCGCTGGGCGTCGGAGCGGGCCAGATAGGCCACCCAGGGCCCGCGTTCAGTCGCCGGCAGCGCCGCGACCCGTTCGGCCGTCAATGGCTGGGCCGGCGGGATGACGCCGATCTGCGCTGACCAGGCCGACGAGCAGAGGGCCAAGGCAAGCAGGGTGAAACGGCAGGCAAGGGGCATGACGGGCGCCGAAGTTTGGGGGTGGCCGGCAATCTACCGGCTCGCGCGGGCCGCGAGGGCGCTAATCTCGCGCCGCTCACACAGTTGATCGAGACATGATTCATCGCGCGCGTTTCCCATGGCTGGCCGTCCTGCTCGTGCTGGCCGCTTGTGCCAGCCCCCCGCCGCCACCCGCTGCGGCGCCGCCGGTCGGCTTGCAGCAGGCCTGGGTGCAGGCCGTCGCCGGGCCAGCCTGGGCGGTACGTGCGCTGACGGGCGAAGCCAGCTGCCCCACGCTGCGGTGGGGCAGCAGCGTCGCCGCCATGCAGGAACGCAGCGCTCCCGGCGACGAGCCGCCGCCCGCGGGCAACAAGGAGCCCGAGCGCAAGCCGGCGCACTTCACGCTGCGTGCCTGCGAGGCGCCCTGGCCCGCCGATGCGGCCAGCGTGCAGGTGGACGACATCATGCTGCATGCCCCCACTGCCGAAGCCCGCCGCATCGTCGTCATCGGCGACACCGGCTGCCGCCTCAAGGCCTCGGACCGCGACTTCCAGGGCTGCAACGACGCCTCGGACTGGCCCTTCCCACGCGTGCTGGCCCTGGCGCTGAGGCTCAAGCCCGACCTCGTCATCCACGTCGGCGACTACCACTACCGCGAAAGCCCCTGCCCGCCCGGCATGGCCGTCTGCGCCGGCAGCCCCTGGGGCTATGGCGACGACACCTGGCAGGCCGATTTCTTCCAGCCCGCCAAGGCCCTTCTGGCCGCCGCACCCTGGGTCTTCGTGCGCGGCAACCACGAGGCCTGCGCACGTGCCGGCCAGGGCTGGCTGCGCTATCTGGACGCCGAAACCGGTCCGGCGCGTGCCTGCCAGCCCGCCGGCCCAGGCGTCAACGAGGGCGACTTCACCGCGCCCTTCCCCGTGCCGCTGTCGCCGCGCAGCCAGCTCATCGTCTTCGACTCCTCGGAGATCGGCAGCCGCACGCCGCCCCGGGATTCCCCCGCCTGGGCCCGCTGGCGCCAGCAGCTCGACCGCGTCGCAGAGCTGGCCCAGGGCAGCGCCCAGAGCCTGTTTGCCAGCCACCATCCCAGCCTGGCCTTCAGCCCCAGCCCGATCGGCGCGCCCCGCGCCGCCCGATCGGGCCTGACGCCCCTGCTGCAGGACGCGGCACCCGGCCGCCTCTTCCCGCCAGGCGTGCAGGCCACACTTCACGGCCACATCCACATGCACCAGGCCCTGGGCTTCGCGAGCAATCATCCGGTCACCCTCGTCGTCGGCAACGGCGGTTCGGCCGCATCAGGCCACGTCAACGACGCCGCGGCCCTGAAGCACGAACTGCTGCCCGGCGCCCGACTGGAGACGGTACGCATCCACACGGACTTCGGCCTGTCTCTGCTGACGGCCACGCCCGAGGGCTGGCAGCTGCAGGCGCTGGACGCCCTGGGCCAGCCGCTGTCGACCTGCCGYCTGGCCGGCCAGAAGCTGAGTTGCTGATGGGCACGCCTCGTAACGAGTGCCTTTCGTCAGGGCGCACGAGAAGTAACGCCCGCGCATTCCATCACTGCGCACTCGATTTGAAGGGTTTCCAGCAGGTAAATCGATACAGCATCGAAAGCCCCCCCGGCTAAACTGGCCGCACCTGTCAAGCTGTTTTTGGCGGGAACCACGTTGATAGAGGACTCGGCTACATGAGCTCCAGATTGAAAGTCGCCGGTTGGGTTGCCCTCGGTGCCGTCGCAGGTGCACTCACCACCATGCAGCTGCAGGCCAATGCGCGCAGTACCCTGTCCCCCCTGCCGCTGGACGAAATGCAGCAGCTCGCGGCCGTCTTCGGCCTCGTCAAGAGCGACTACGTCGAATCCGTTGACGAGAAGAAGCTGATCAACGACGCCATCGCCGGCATGGTGTCCGGCCTGGACCCCCACTCCCAGTTCTTCGACAAGAAGACCTTCAAGGAATTCCGTGAAGGCACGACCGGCAAATTCGTCGGCGTCGGCATCGAGATCGGCATGGAAGACGGCCTGGTCAAGATCGTCTCCCCCATCGAAGGCTCGCCCGCCTTCCGCGCCGGCCTCAAGAGCGGCGACCTGATCAGCCGCATCGATGACACCGCCGTGCGCGGCCTCACCATCGACCAGGCCGTCAAGAAGATGCGCGGCGACCCGTCGACCAAGGTCAGCCTCACCATCTACCGCAAGGCCGAGAACCGCACCTTCCCCGTGACCATCGTGCGCGAGGAGATCAAGGTCCAGAGCGTGCGTGCCAAGGTCATCGAGCCGGGCTATGCTTGGA
>NZ_JBFUMO010000167.1:0-10862 GCF_054049355.1 Roseateles sp. P5_E11
GGTCGGCTACGTGAAGCCGGAGGGGCGAACCGCGGTCGTGCTGGACGATGTCAGCGATGCCAGCTTCCATGCCGTCAATCTGCGGCGCGGGCACGGCGGGGCGGCGCTGTTCGTGCTGCGCGGCGTCAGCGATTTCTCGGCCAGGGACGTGCGCGGCATGCCGGACCGCGAGATCCCGGAGCGTGTGGATGCGCTGACCTTGTAGACATGCAAGACCATGTTCAACGCGCCCTACCCCACCGTCTTGCCCATCAAAACCAGAGCGATGACATGAAATACACCAAGCACACCCTCTCCCGGCGCGAGGCGTTGCGGGCCGCCCTCGCTGCTGCCGCCACCCCACTGGGCGCTGCGGCGGCAACGGCCGCGACGGCCTCCTTGTCCGGCGTGGCGAACGCCGCCGCCGGCAACCTGGCGCCGGGGAACGCCGAGGCCCGCCGCGCGCACCCGTCGCCAGCCCCGGAATGGGTGCTGACGACGCCCCAGGGCACGCTGCGGATCAGCGCGCTCTGCGACCGGGCGCTGCGAGTGCGCTTCCTTCCTTCGCAGGCCTCAACGCAGGCCTCAACGCCGGCGCCACCACCAAGCCTCGCGCTGCTGCCCGGCCGTGCCAAGCTCCTGATGAAGCAGACGCCGGGCGCTGATGCGACCCGCCTGGAACTGCCGGCCATCCGCTGCGAGGTGGACAACGGCACCGGGGCGCTGCGCTTCTTCGACCGTAACGGCGCCTTGCTGCTCGCTGAAGCGCCCGGCACCCGGCGGCTGACGCCGTCGCGGCTGGGCGACGAGCCTGTGTTCATCGCCGAGCAGGTGTTCGAGTCACCCGCCGACGAACGGCTCTACGGCACCGGCTGCTTCCAGGACGGCGCCATGGACCTGCGCGGCCACCCGCGCCGCCTGACGCAGGTGAACACGCAGATCAGCCTGCCTTTCATGCTGTCCAGCCGCGGCTACGGCCTGCTCTGGCACAACAACGGCATGGCCGAGCTGAACACGCCCGAGCAGCTCGTGGCGCTGAGCCGTGTCAACGCCGAAAGCAAGGCCGAAGTCGTGGATGTGACGACCACCACGGGCAATGCGCAGGTCGTGCGCAACCTGACGCGCTTTGAAGGCACGTTCCGAACGGAAACGGCCGGCCGTTTCGCCTTCCTCCTCGACGTTGGCCGCGCAATGGGTTCGCGCCACTCGGTGGAGATCGACGGCAAGTCCTGCGTCGAGATCGTGAACCACTGGCTGCCGCCGACGGTCGGCTTTGTCGTCGAGTTGCCGGCAGGCGAACACCAGGTGCGCATCCACGCCGACAAGGACGACTCTCCCTCTCTGCGCTTTGGCGCCGTGCGCGCCAGCACGGCGTGGCGCTCACCGGTGGCCGATGCCATCGACTACGTCGTCATCGCCGGCCCCAGCGCGGACGAGGTGTTCGAGGGCTATCGCGAGATCTCCGGGGCCACGCCGATGATGCCGCGCTGGGCCTATGGCTACATCCACTGCCGCGAACGCTTCCATTCGTCGCAGGAGATCGTCGACACGTTGCGCGAATTCCGCCGCCGCAAGCTGCCCGTCGACGTGATGGTGCAGGACTGGCAGTACTGGGGCCGTCACGGCTGGAACGCGATGCGTTTCGACGAGGCCCACTACCCCGATCCCGCCGCGCTGGTGCGCGAGGTGCACGGCTTGAACGGGCGGCTCATGCTGTCGGTGTGGGCCAAGATCGGGCGCGACACCGAGCTCGGCCGCAGCACCGCAGCCGCCGGCCATTACATCGACCAGACCGACTGGGTCGACTTCTTCGACCCGAAGGCCGCCGCCTTCTACTGGAACAACCAGCGCGAACRCCTGCTCAAGCTCGGCATCGACGCCTGGTGGCAGGACGCGACGGAGCCCGAGAACGACGACCTGGTGGGCCGGCGTACGGCCGCAGGCCGTGGTGAGCGCGTGCGCCTGGCCTACCCGTGGTACGTCACGCGTACCGTTTACGAAGGCCAGCGCCAGGCGGCACCTGACCGGCGCGTGATGATCATGACGCGCTCGGCCTTCCCCGGGCAGCAACGGCATGCGGCAGCCACCTGGTCGGGCGACATCGGCAACGACTGGGACACGCTCAAGCGGCAGATCCCCGCGGGCCTCAACATGGCCGCCGCCGGCTATGCCTACTGGACGGTCGACGCCGGTGGATTCTTCCGCCCGGGCGACGGCCAGTACACCGACAAGGCGTACCACGAGCGCCTGATCCGCTGGTTCCAGTACGCGACCTTCCTGCCGCTGCAGCGCGTACATGGCTACATGACCAACACCGAGTTCTGGCGCTATGGCGACAAGGTGGAGGCGGTTGCACGCCAGTACCTGGAGCTGCGCTATCAGCTGCTGCCCTACCTCTACAGCCTGGCCCACGAGGTGCATGCAAAGGGCGCACCGATCATGCGGCCGCTCGTGTTCGATTTCCCGCAGGACCAGCAGGCCCTGGACCAGGCGCACAGCTACATGTTCGGCCGCGCCCTGCACGTGGCGCCAGTGCTGGCGCCTGACGTGTCGAGCTGGCCCGTGTACCTGCCGCAGTCTGCGGGCGGCTGGGTCGATTTCTGGACGGGAGAACGGCGCGCGGGCGGCCGCACGCATGACGTGGCGTCGCCGCTGGAGCGCATGCCGCTGCACCTGCGCGCGGGCAGCATCCTGCCGCTCGGGCCGGTGCTGCAGTCCACCGCCGAGGCCACCGGTGAGGTGCTCGACCTCTACGTCGTGCCTGGCGCCAACGGCGCTTTCGACCTCTACGAGGACAGCGGCCTGGACTATGCCTACGAGAAGGGCGGGTTCAGCGTGATCCGCATGACCTGGGACGACAAGCGCGGCGTGCTGCGCCTGGCGGCGCGCAACGGGCGCTTCGCGGGCATGCGCACGACCAAGCGCTTGCGCATCCACCGCCTCGGCGACGGCGTGCCGACGCTGCAATCCAACCCGCTGCGCGAGGTGGTCTACACCGGGCACGCCGTCGAAATACGCCTGGGCTAACCGCTCTCCAGCCCCAACTCTGCTCACACATCCATGAAGACCACCACCCACCTCGCCATCGCCGCGCTCGCCCTGGCCGCATCGGGCGCCTACGCGGCCGACGCCGTCATCACCTCGCCCGATGGCCACGTCGCGCTGCGCATCGCCGACAACGGCGGCCAGTTCAGCGTCAGCCGCCATGGCGAAGCCGTCATCGCTCCCTCACCGCTGGGGCTTGATCTGGACGGCCAAGCCCTCGGCGCGTTGACGCTGGAGTCGCGCCAGGACGTCGCGGAGGACCGCGTCATTCCTCTCGTCGCTACGAAGGCGGCCACGGCCCGCGACCACTACCGCGGCGCCACGCTCACCTTCCGCGAGGCAGGCTCCGGCCGCCGCCTCTTCATCGATGCACGCGCCTACGACGACGGCGTTGCCTTCCGCTACCGCCTGGAAGACACCGGACCGGTGAAGCTGCGCGGCGAGCGCACGGCCTTCGTGCCGGCGGGCGACCCGACCTGCCTGGTTACGCCCACCGACGGTTCGCACGAGCAGGCGTTCGAGCGCCTGAAGGTCTCGCAATTCAAGGCCGACGCCGCCTACGACGTGCCGGTAGTCTGCGCCACGCCGTCGGGCCGCACCCACTACGCCATCACGCAGGCCAACCTGAAGGGCTACACCGGTGCCTCGCTGCGGCGCGAGGGTGAGGCGCTCCGCCTCCAACTGTCCGGCGTGCCGGGACGCGCCGGCCCGGCCTTCGTCTCGCCGGCCGGGCTGACGACCGCCTGGCGTGCCGTCATGCTGGCCGACCAGGCCGGCAAGCTGATCGAGTCGCACCTCGTCGGCAACCTCAATCCGGCGCCGCAAGGTGACTTCAGCTGGGTCAAGCCCGGCAAGGCGGCATGGGATTGGTGGTCCGGCCCACTGGTGGGCATGAAGCCCGACATGGGCGCCTACAAGCGCTTCATCGACTTCGCCGCCGAGTCCGGTTTCCCCTACTACCTCATCGACGCGAACTGGGCCTCCGGCCCGAGCGGCTGCTGCGATGCCAGCCCGGAGACCGACATCACGCGACCGGCCAAGGGCATCGACATGCCCGAACTCGCGCGCTACGCCGCAGCCAAGGGCGTGGGCCTGATGCTGTGGGCGCATTGGGCGCATGTGGACGCACGCATGGACGAGGTGCTGGACACCTACGTCCGCTGGGGCATCAAGGGCGTCAAGGTCGACTTCATGAACCGTGACGACCAGCAGGTGGTGGACTTCTACGAGCGCATTGCCGCCGCCACCGCCAAGCGCAAGCTGCTGCTGGACCTGCACGGCGCCTATGTGCCCGCCGGCCTGCAGCGCACCTATCCCAACTACATCACGCAGGAGGGCGTGCTCGGTGCCGAGTGGAGCAAGATGACCACGCGCACCACCCCCAGCCACAACGTGACCTTGCCGTACACGCGCATGCTGGTCGGCCCGATGGACTACACACCCGGAGGCTTCCGCAACGCGACACCGGCCACCTTCGAGGTGCGTGCAGTGATGCCACTGGTGCAGAACACGCGCGGCCAGGCGCTGGCGATGTACGTCGTCTACGACAGCCCGCTGCAGATGGTGTCGGACGACCCCACGAATTACCGCGGCGAGCCCGGCTTCGACTTCATCAAGCGCGTGCCGACGGCCTGGGACGAAACCCACTTCATCGCCGGCGAGCCGGGGCAGGACATCGTGCTGGCGCGCCGCCAAGGCAAGAACTGGTACATCGGCGCGATGACGGGCGACGAGGCCCGCACCGAGAAGGTGTCGCTCGGCTTCCTGCCGCCCGGCAACTGGCGCGCCACGATCTGGCAGGACGGCGAGGTCGTGCGCGAAGTGCGCCGCACGGAACGCAAGGTGACCCGCAAGGACGTGCTGAGCCTGTCGCTGGCCGCCGCGGGTGGCGCCGCCGTGGTGCTGGAGCCGCTACCGACGCCGTGAGCAGCGCGCTCACGCCTGTCATTCCATCCATCAACCACAACCCGTTTTCCCTCATGAACAAGTGCACTAAACAACTTCTCGTCTCTTCGATGCTCGCGGCGGGCCTCTTGGCCGGCTGTGGTGGCAGCAGCGCAGCCGCCGACGCGAAGCCCGTCGTCGTCGGCGGGACGCCGGCCCAGGCCATCGCCTTTGAATGGAAATCCAGCGAGGCGCTGATCAAGCCGCCGGCCGACCGGGCGGACATCTTCGGCGTCAAGGACCCGACCATCGTGTTCCACGACGGCCGCTATCACGTCTTCATGACCACTGCGGGCAAGAACGGCTGGGGCATGGCCTACACGAGCTTCGCGAACTGGGATGAGGCGCCGAAGGCCCCGCAGTTCATGCTCGAGAAATCGCCCATCGGGCCGGGCTATCGCGCGGCACCCCAGGTCTTCTACTTCGCGCCGCAGAAGCTCTGGTATTTGATCTTCCAGGGCGGTGACCCGCTCTATTCGACCACCCCCAACATCGCCGACCCCCACTCGTGGACGGCGCCCAAGCCCTTCTATTCGGCCATCCCGGACAGCGTCAAGAACGCCGAGGGCCATGCGGTCTGGCTGGACTTCTGGAACATCTGCGACGACAAGAAGTGCCATCTCTTCTTCACAGGCGACAACGGCAGCTTCTACCGCGGCGAGACGACGATCGACCGCTTCCCTCAGGGCTTCGCCGAACCCGTCGTCGTCATGGCGGAAAAACGCGATGACATGTTCGAGGCCAGCAACACCTACAAGATCACCGGCACCAACAAGTACCTGACGCTGATCGAGGCGATGGGGCCCAAGGGCCGGTATTTCCGCGCCTGGACGGCGGATCGCCTGGATGGCGCCTGGCAACCCGTTCCCGGCGCCCCGATGAACAGGTTCGCTGGCGCAGACAACGTCAAGTTCAACGGCCGGATCTGGTCCGAAGGCGTATCCCACGGCGAAATGATTCGCGACGGCATCGACCAGACTCTGAGCATCGACCCCTGCCAGCCGCTGAAGTTCCTCTTCCAGGGCCTGGACATGGAAAAGGGCAAGAACTACGACTACATCGAGCTGCCCTATCGGCTGGGCGTGATCACCGCCACCGCCCCGAACGCCATCAGCGAGCTGTGCAAGAAATGACTGCCTGCCCTGCCGCGGCAACTCGTCCCTGTCGGGCTGGCAGGCCCACCCACTGAGCTGCGTCCCCGGCGGCCAGCGCGACCAGCTATATCGATACCACGGCCGCCAATGGAACGCCGTACTTGTACGACCGGTGCGCAGTGTTCCCCGACCTGGTCAAGRCCATCGTCGACAACGCCAAGCGAGAGAGAACCCCATGTCAAGCCTGAGTAAACGCAGCTTCCTGACCACGCCGCTGCTGGCCGCCGCCGGCCTGGGCGCCGCCCGCATTGCACAGGCGCGAGACTGCGCGCCAGTGGCGCCCGCCCCATACAAGCCGCCGCCGCTGGCGTCCGGCCCGTTCACGGCCGCTGCCGAGTCGCTGCGCAAGTCGGCGGTCCCTGCGTGGTTCCGCGAGGCCAAGCTGGGCATCTGGTCGCACTGGGGACCGCAAGCCGTGCCCAGCCGCGGCGACTGGTACGCCCGATTCATGTACGTGCCCGGCCACCCGCACTACGACCACCACGTGAAGACCTACGGCCACCCGTCGGAGTTCGGCTACAAGGACATCATCAAGCTGTGGAAGGCCGAGCGCTTCGAGCCCGAAGCGCTGATGGACCGCTACGTGGCGGCGGGTGCGAAGTACTTCGTCTCGATGGGCGTGCACCACGACAACTTCGACTTATGGAATTCCAAGCACCACCGCTGGAACGCCACCCAGATGGGGCCGATGCGCGACGTGGTCGGCGAATGGGGCCGCGCCGCGCGCAAGCGCGGGCTGCGCTTCGGTGTCTCCGAGCACCTGGCGACCAGTCACAACTGGTGGTGGACCAGCCACCAGTGCGACCAGTTCTGGCCCAAGCTGGGCGTGGCCTATGACGGCGCCAAGCCCGAGAACTTCGACCTCTACCACGAGCCGCATAACACGCCGTACCTGAACCGGGGCGGCGACTGGTACACCAACAACCCGAAGTTCCACGAGATCTGGTACCGCCGCATCATCGACCTCATCGACAGCCACCAACCCGACTTGCTGTACTCCGACGGCGGCATCCCGTTCGGCGAGGTGGGGCGCGCCATGGTGGCCCACCTGTTCAACACCTCGGTCCGCCGCCATGGCGACATGCAGGCCGTGTACAACCACAAGTCGCTGGGGTCGGGCGAGTACATCGCCGAGGTGGGCGTGCAGGACGTCGAGCGTGGCGTGCTCCCGGGCATCAACCCGCTGCCATGGCAGACCTGCACCTCCAACGGCGACTGGTTTCACTCCGAGCACGACCGCTACAAGACGCCGGCGCAGGTGATCACGATGCTGTGCGACATCGTCAGCAAGAACGGCAACATGCTGCTCAACGTGGTGCAGCGCGCCGACGGCACGCTGACGGCCGAATCAGACCTGCTGATGACCGAGATGGCCGCCTGGATGAAGCTCAACGCCGAAGCCATCCACGGCACGCGGCCGTGGAAGATCCACGGCGAAGGCCCGACCGAGGCCGCCAGCGGCGCCTTCAAGGAGAACGTGGACTACACGGCGCAGGACATCCGCTTCACGACCCGCGGCGATGCGCTGTACGCGCTGACGCTGGGCGAACCCAAGGGCACGCTGAAGATCGCCGCGCTGCGCCAAGGCAACGCCCACGATCCGCGCCCGGTGCGCCGGGTCGAACTGCTGGGGGGCGGGCCGCTGAAATTCCGCCAGACCGCCCAGGCGCTGGAGGTCGACGTTCCCGAGCGCATGCCCAGCCGCCACGCCAGCGCGTTGCGCATTGCCCGCGGCTGAAGGCGCCAATGCGCCGGGTCGGATGAGCGGCGGTGTGGTCGCGTGATCGCGCGGTCTGCGGCCATCGACCAGAGAAGTGTCGTGAAAGCCGTTCATTAAGTAATGCGCAACCTGTGATCAGCGCCGCCATGTCAAGCCCTCAACGAACCCAACCTCGTTTCCCATCATGAAGAAGTACAGCAAACCACTCACCGTTCTCTCCATCGTCACCGCGACCCTGGTGGCCGGCTGTGGCGGCGGCGGCGGCGGTGGCGACGCACCCGCACCCGCTCCTGCTCCYGCACCTGCACCTGCACCTGCACCTGCACCTGCACCTGCACCTGCACCGGCTCCGGCTCCGGCTCCGGCACCTGCTCCGGCTCCGGCTCCGGCTCCGGCTCCGGCTCCGGCTCCGGCTCCGGCTCCGGCTCCGGCTCCGGCCGAGGGCACCACCTGGACGAGCGTGAAGTGGGGCGGCGGCGGCTACGTCACGGGCCTGGTCTTCCACCCGACCACCGCCAACCTGCTGTACGCGCGCACCGACATCGGTGGCGCCTACCGCTGGAACCAGCCCACGTCGTCCTGGGTGCCCATCACCGACGGCCTGGGCTTCGGTGGCGGCGAGGCCAGTTTCCACGGCGTCGAGAGCATCGCCGTCGATCCGAACAACGATCAGCGCGTCTACATGGGCGCCGGCATGTACACGTCCGGTGGCAACGGCCGCCTGTACATCTCCAGCAACCGTGGTGACCAGTGGACCTATGTCGCCCTGCCTTTCCCGCTCGGCGGCAACAACCCCGGCCGGGCCATCGGCGAGCGCCTGATGGTCGACCCCAACAAGCCGTCGACGCTGTTCTACGGCTCGCGCACAGCCGGCCTGTGGAAGAGCACCGACTCGGGCCTCACCTGGGCGCAGGTCACGTCGTTGTCGACCCTCAAGATGACCCAGGACCAGATCAACGCCAACGGCGGCACGGCCATGGGCGTCGAGACGGTCGTCTACGACACCGGCACCAAGGGCAGCGGCACGGCCACGCAGACGATCTACGCCCCCATCGCGCCGGACTATGTGCAGACCGCAGGCCTGGCCTCGAACCTGTACAAGTCCACCAACGGCGGCGCCTCGTGGACCCCGGTCACGGTGCCGATCTCCGGCTATCACATCCCGCACATGGTGCGTGCCGCTGACGGCATGTTCTACGTGGTCTTCACCAGGGACGCCGGTCCCGGCTCCGCCGGTCCCGCCCGTCTGTACAAGTTCGACGGCAGCAACTGGACCTTGCTCAGGAGCGACGACTCGGTCGGCTACGGCGGCGTGTCCGTCTCCGGCACCGGCGCGACCACGCGCATTGCGCTGGGGATCACCAACACCTGGGGCAACTTCCCCGGCCAGCGAATCCTCCAGCTGTCCGACGATGCCGGCCGGAACTGGCGCGAGATCGAAGCGATGACGCCGGGCGAGGTCTCCTGGGGCTGGATCGACGATGTGGAGATCGATCCCTTCAACCGCGATCACATCCTGCACGTCTCCGGCGGCGTCATGCAGACAAGCAACGCCTCCTCGGCCACGCCAACCTGGGCCATGACGGTCGACGGCCTTGAGGAGACGGCCGTGCTGGGCCTGGCCACGCCGCCGGCCGGCGCCACCTACACCGTCATCAACAGTTCGGGCGACGTCGGCGCCTGGGTGCACACCAACCTCACGACCAAGCCGACGCTGACGCCGGCCACCGACTGGAGCAACAGCTTCGCCGCCGACATGGCGTGGTCCGATCCGCAGTACATGGCCACCATCGGCGTCTACCTGGGCAACAACACCGCCTACGGCATGTGGTCGGGCGACGGCGGCAAGACCTGGGCGAAGTTCGCCACTTACCCGACGGGCGCGGCGCAAAACACGGGTGGGGAAGCGAGCATCGCCATCACCGCGCGCAACAAGGCAGTCTGGGCACCCGGCTACTCGGTGCCGTCCTACACCACGGACAACGGTGCCACCTGGGTGCCGACCAATCTGCCCGCGATCAACAGCGTCTTCCCCCGCGCCTACCACCTGGTTGCCGATCGCAAGAACCCGAACAAGGTCTATGCCTACGATTCCGGTGGCCACTGGTGGGGCACGCCGGGCAAGGTCTACACGTCGACCGATGGCGGCCACACGTTCACGCTGAGCCAGGGCTCGGTGAACGCCGGGCTGGCGCCGAACTACTTCGGCAGCACCTCGCTGGCGGTCAACCCCAACGTCGAGGGCGACCTCTGGCTGACCGACGGCAACGCGGTGTACCACTCGACCGATTCGGGTGCGAGCTGGGCCAAGCTCAGCAACTTCGCGTCGATCTTCACCGGCAACCCCTGGCCCCAGGTGCAGGGTGCAAGCGCCATCGCGCTGGGCAAGGCCAAGGCTGGCGCGCCGTACTCGGCCGCGGTCTACGTTGTGGGCGTCAGCAACGGTGTCTGGGGCGTGCATCGCTCTGATGACGGCGGCGCCACCTGGACGCGCTTCAACGACGACGCGAACCAGTTCGGCGGCATCGGCGTGATGGCGGCCGACCAAGCCATCTACGGCCGGATCTACATCAGCGGCACCGGCCGCGGAATGCTTTACAGCAACTGAAACAAGGGCTCGGCAGGCCGGTGTCCAGTTCTTGGCGCCGGTCTGCCGCTGCATAACGCTCGTGACCGGCGGAGACAACCGGCCGAGCACCTTCACTGAAAGGTAGAACATGAGAACCTTGATACACGCGCTGCTGCTTGCCTTTGGCACGAGCGCAGCCCCGCTGGCGCTGGCGCAAACCTGCGCGCCGACCGCCATCACGCCCTACATCAACGTCAATGGCACGTGGACGCAAACGGCATCGGCCACCATCAAGACCGGTGCCTCGGCCATCCTCGGCCCGCAGCCGATATCCGGGGGCATGTGGAGTTGGAGCGGCTGCGGCACCGCCGGTGCAGCGCGCGAGCAGACCATCCAACCGGCCGCAGCCTGCACGGCCACCGCCACCTACACCAACAGCTGTGGCGCCAAG
>NZ_JBFUMO010000168.1:0-10831 GCF_054049355.1 Roseateles sp. P5_E11
AAGGCCATCAGTGAGGGTAAGTTCACGGTCAACGCGAACGCCATCGCCGACAAGCTGGTCTCAAATGCGCAAGAATTGCTGGACAGCCGCGTCAATAAGCACTGAACCATGACCGCCATCGCTCCGTCCACCCTCGGCACCGAACTCGAACAGCCTCTGCTGGCTGTCGAGGCTGCGCTGAACCAGCTCGGTGATGCGCTGGCCCGCCGCGACGCGACGGCCATCGAACAGCATGCCGCCGAGCTGCACCAGCACCTGGCCCGCGCCGTGCAGAACTTCAGCGAAGCCGCCCGCACCGGCAGCGTGCCCAGCGCCCTGCGCAACCGCCTTGTGCGTGCCGGCGGCCTGCTGGCCGCCCAGCGCGAAGCCCTGGCCCGCGGCAATGCTTCGCTGGATCGTGCGCTGGACGTGCTGATCCCGAGCGAACCCACCGGCCTGTATGGCGCTGGCGGCAAGGCCGAGCGCCGCAGCGTCGGCGGCGGCAGCTACCAGGCCTGATCGCGCCCCAAACGAAACAAGCCACCTCGCGAGGTGGCTTTTTTGTGCCCGTTCGGCCCGAGCAGGCAAAGAAAAGCGGCCCTGGGGGGCCGCTTGTCATTGCGCGGGCTCCGCTTACTTGGCTGCCAGGGCAGTGGTGCGGCGCACGACCGGGGCCGGGAAATCGCCCAGCTCGCGAGCGGCGTTCTCGCCATGGTCGGCGGCCAGCGCTGCGGTCTGTTCGACCTGCAGGTCGGTCGCCCTGACCGTCAGGATGGCCTGACGGGGCAGCTTGACGGTTGCGACGGCGGCAGCCTTGGCGGTGGCCGGCGTCGTCGCTTCGACACCCTTCTCACCTTGGAGGGCAGCCAGTTCGCCGCTGTTGCGGGCGGCCACGAGGTCGGCGATGACGGATTCGCGGGTTGTTTGTGCGGAGGCGGCGCCGGCAGCGATCAGCAGGGCGGCGGCAAAGACGGTAGACAGCTTGCTCATGATGATTTCCTTCAAGTTCCGTGGCGGGGCGTTCCGCCTGGTTTGCTTGGGCATCGCGACCGCGGTGTCCATGGGCTGAACTCTAGGCAGTCAGGCTCAGTAGAAACACCAGGAGCGGAGCAATGCGTCGTTCAGAAAAGGAAAACAATCAACGACCTGAATAAGCTGTTGTGCCGGAAAAATATCGAATTTATTCCGATGCTGACCGGGCTCAGCGGGTAGCCGCCTGGCGCACCTTGTCCAGATAGGCGTGTCCATCCGGCGGCAAGCCGCTTCGCTGGGACGCCCACACCATTTCCCCCAGGGCTTCCATGGCGACATGGTGGGCCTCGTGGCGGGAATTGCGCTTGGCAGCCAGCAGGTCGATGGCCTGGCGGATGCCCGAGGGCTGGTCGATGGCGTGTTGCTCGGTGATGGTCAGATGCATGGACAGATGCAGGAAGGGGTTGGTGCGCCCTTCCTCCACCGTGTAGACCTTCTCCAGCGCTGCGGCTTCGTCGGCGAGATCGGAGTGGTACTCCGGATGCTCGGCGATCCAGTCCGCTGCAAGGGCTTCCATCGGGATCAACGGCGCGCCGTCGCGCCACTTGCGGTAGGTGGCGCAGAAGAAGCGCCGGACTTCGAGCTGGGATGGGGCGAACATGACTCGATTGTCGCCGCGCACCTTCAAACCCTGCCCTCAAAGAGGCGGTGCGGCGTCCTGCCTGTCCCAGCCGCCACGCTGGGCCTTGCGGTGCGCGTCCTCGGCCTCGCGCTCGGCGGCGATCAACTGCTCGAACTGCTGGCGGCCCAGCCGGGCAGCGGCGATCAGCGCGCCCTCGTCACCCTGCAGCGGCACCATGGTGTTGAGCACGTCGATGTTGTGGCGCCGGAAGCGCATGGCCTGGCGGCGTGCGGCGTGCGGCTCCATGCCGGTCAGCTCCAGCACGCTGCGCGCGCTCATCAGCGCGGCGTCGAAGGTCTCGCGCTCGATGTGGCGCACGCCGGCTTCATGCAGCTGGTAGTAGTGCTGCACATTGCGTGCGCGGGCCACGACGGTGAGCTGCGGGAAATGCTCGCGCGCCAGCTCGGCAATCTCGACGCTCTGCGCGATGTCGTCGATGGCGATGACGAGGATGCGCCCCGTTGCCGCCCCGGCGGTCTTGAGCATGTCCAGCCGTGTCGCGTCGCCGTAGTAGACCGTCCAGTCGAAGCGACGCAGGCTCTCGATGGCCTCGGAGTCGTGGTCCAGCACCGTGGCCTCCAGCCCATTGGCGCGCAGCATGCGGGCGACGACCTGACCGTAGCGGCCACTGCCGGCAATGATGATGGGCGAGGGCGGTGGCGGCGTAGCTTCGGCGCGCTTCTTGAGGCCGCGGCGGGCGAGCTTCTGCGACATCAGCCGGTCGCCGCCGGTCAGCAGCAGCGGCGTCAGCGCCAGCGACAACGCCACGGCCGCCACCAGGGCCGAGTTCTGCGCCGCGCTGATCATGCCCTCGCTCTGGGCGAGCTGGAAGACGACGAAGCCGAACTCGCCGCCCTGGGCCAGCAGGATGACGAAGGCGGGCCGCTCGACCAGCGGGATCTTCATCGCCTTGGACATGGCCACCAGCACGAAGATCTTGCAGCCCAGCAGGGCCAGCACCAGCAGGGCCACAAAGCCCGGCTGGGCGGCGACGGCCTTCAAGTCCAGCCCCATGCCGACGGCGATGAAGAACAGGCCGAGCAGCAGGCCCTTGAAGGGCTCCAGGTCGGTCTCCAGCTCGCGGCGGTATTCGCTTTCGGCCAGCAGCACGCCGGCCAGGAAGGCGCCCAGCGCCATGGACAGGCCGACGAGTTGCATCAGCGCCGCCGTTCCCAGCACCAGCAGCAGGGCCGCGGCGGTGAAGATCTCGGGTGTCTTGCTGTGGGCAATCCAGCGCAGCGCGGGCCGCAGCAACAGGCGACCGCCAAAGACGATGACGATGATGGCGCCCAGGGCCTTGCCCGCCGCCAGCCAGGTCTTGCCGTCGCTGTCGTCTGCTGCGCCGCTGAGCGCCAGCACTGGCACCAACGCCAGCACGGGAATGGCGGCGATGTCCTGCAGCAACGCAACCGACAGGATGCTCTCGCCCGCCGTCGTGCGGCCGAGGTTGCGCTCGGCCAGCACGGCCAGCGCCACGGCGGTGGACGACATCGCCAGGCCCAGGCTGACGACGACGGTCAGCCGCCACGGGTAGCCCAACGCGAGGCCCACCACAGCAAGCGCCGCCGCGCAGCCCAGCAGCTGTACGCTGCCCCAGCCGAAGATGGGCCGGCGCATCGCCCACAGCCGCTTGGGCTCCAGCTCCAGGCCGACGAGAAAGAGCATCAGCACCACGCCGAGCTCGGCGACCTCGGGGATGGCCGTGGATTCAGGGATCAGCCCGAGCACGGCCGGGCCGATCAGCAGGCCGGCGACGAGATAGCCGAGGATGGAGCCCAGGCGTGCCCAGCGCGCCAGCGGCACCGCCAGCACGGCGGCGGCCAGGAACACGAGGGGCAGTTGCAGCCAATTGCCGTGGCTCATTCGTCGCTCCCGGCATCCAACGTAGAGAACAACGGTGGCCGCTCGTCCAGAGCAACGGCCTCCTCGTCGCCGATGGCCGGCTCGGCGAGGTGCTCGCACCACTCGGGGTAGTGCGCCAGCCGCTTCACGAACAGCTCGGCATGGGCGGTGATCTCGGCGTCCGTCACGCGGTGGGCGCCTTGCAGGATCTGCGGCGGCAGGTAGTTCATGCCGCAGGTGTGGGCCGACTGCCGGTAAGGCAGCAGGAACTCGTCGATGGGGTGATGGTTGTGGCCGCCCGGCGCATAGGCCTCGGCACCGCCGCCGGTGGAGGCGACCAGCCAGAAGTCCTTGCCATGCAGGGCCGTGCCGCCGGGCCCATAGGCCCAGCCCAGGCGCGGCACCTCGTCCAGCCAGAGCTTCTGCAGTGCCGGCATGCTGTACCAGTAGATGGGATGCAGCATGACGACCAGCTTGGCGGCTTCGAGGGCGCGTTGTTCGGCGTCGACGTGGATGTGGAAGTCCGGATAGAGGCGGTAGAGGTCACGCAGCTCGACCCGGTCGACCGCAGGCGAGGCACGCAGCGCATCGAGCAGCGTGCGGGTCGCATGGGAGCGGGCCAGGTCGGGGTGGGCGGCGAGGACGAGGATGTCGCGGGCGGTACTGTCAGGCATGGCCCGCGAGGTTAACTGCTCGCGGGAGCCTGTGCGGCAGCGGGCATAGCCCGCGCCGGGGTGAGTTGCGGGGACAGGCAAGGCGCTGGCGAGGCGTGGGTCGCGACCCATAACGAGCCGGCAACGCCGCATGACCCCGCAAATCRCCCCGGCCCTCCGGGTTGAGCCTGGCAAGGGCGCATGCGGCGTTGCTCGTCGTTGCGGGCGGGGGCCCGCGGCCTCCTCGCGCCTTGCCTGCACCTTTGCCAGGCTCAACGCGGGCTATGCCCGCTGCCGCGCAGGCTCCTAGAACTTGAAGGCCAGACCCACCTCGGCCTTCTGCTGCGTGAAGCGGTCGCCGTCGCTGCGGCGCGAACCGTAGCGGTTGTATTCGACGGTGGCGGACACCTGCGGTGCGAGCTTCCACTCCAGGCCGCTGCCGAACATGGGCCGCACGAAGGACTCGCGATCGGTGTGGCCCAGCGAGTCGCTGGCCTTGAGCCGGTTCACGGCCAGGCCGACCTTGCCGAAGAGTGCGAAGGAATCGCCGAGCGGGGTGGTGGCCCGTGCGGCCAGGTAGGCGACGCTTGTGGACATCTTCAGCTGGTAGGAGGAACCTGGCGTGGGGTCGGCCGCGTGGTAGCTGCCGAAGGCGCCGTAGCCCAGCTCGGCCGCCCAGGTGGGCGTGAACCGCAGCCCGGTGTACAGCTTCATCGCATGCGGCTTGTTGTCGTTGGCCACGTCATGGCCGTTGATGCTGAAGTTCGCCTCGCCGGGAGTAGTGAGGTTGAAGCCGACGTAGGGGTCGGCGGCATGCGCGGGCAGAGCGGCCAGCGCGGCAACGGTGAGGAACAGCACAGCTTTCAAACAAGGCTCCGGTCGGTGGTGGAAAGGACCGGGCCATTGTTGAAAGCCGTGGCTTAAGGAATGCCCAAGACGATGGCCGGCAACCGAAGTTCGAAGCGCGCACCGCAACCACTGCCGTCGGGCCACGTGAGGCCGTCGCCCAGCGTGACCTGGCCACCCAGTCGGTCGGCAGCCCGCGCCACGATGGCCAGGCCCAGCCCGCTGCCCTGCACGTCATGCCCGGCGCCGCGCCAGAAGCGCTCGAAGGCCTGAGGGCGGTCGGCGGGCGCAATGCCCGGGCCGTCATCGGCAACAGCCAGCCGCAGGCCGTCGGGCGTGACGTCGAGACTGACCTCGATGCGGCGGCCGCGGCCCACGTAGCGCAATGCGTTGTCGAGCAGGTTCTGCAGCAAGGACTGCAAGGCCACGGTGTCCAGGCGTACCGGCAGCTGGTCCGGCGCGTCTAGCGCCAGCGCAATGCCGCGCTCGCGTGCGGCGCCCGCCTGCTCGGCCAGTCGCTGCGCGCAGAAATGCGCGAGGTCGAGGGCGACCGGCGCGGCGGGCTGCTCGTTGTCGAGGCTGGCCAGGTCCAGCAGCTGGCGCGACAGGTGGGCGCTGCGTGCGATGGCTTGTTGCAGCCCGGCGGCGGCAGTGGTGCGTGCGTCGGCATCAGCTGCGTGTACGAGGGCGTGGGTCTGCGTGGCGACGACGGCCAGCGGCGTGCGCAGCTCGTGCGCCGCCTCGTGCACAAAGGCGCGTTCACGCGCGCGGCGCCTGCTCAGGCGGCTCAGCAGTGCGTCGAAGGCCTGACCCAGCGGGCGCAGCTCACGGTAGTGCAGGTCCACGTCCAGCGGTGCCAGGTCCTGCCGCAGGTCCAGGCTGTTCAGCCGGCGAGCAAAGCGGCGCAGCGGCGCCAGGCCCGTGTAGACGGCGATCCACAGCGGCAGCAGCATCAACGGGAAGCCCACCAGCAGCTGCATGCCCAGCGCGCCGCTGGCAAAGCCGAGCAACTGGGCGCGCGACAACGCCGGCTCGGCCAGCCGCAGCGACCAGCGCGGCCCGTCCTGGCGGTAGGTCCAGTGCGTCCGGCCGGCGATGGTCTGCTCGCCGACGCCCGGCTTGGCAATGGCATCGCCGGGTGCCGACGCGTAGACCTGTCGGCCTTGACGGTCCAGCAACTGCATCAGCAGCGGGCCTGTCGTCATGGTCTGCCCCATGCGCAGCCCGTTGATGTAGCGCGTGTGGCCATCGAGCACCCGGGCAGCCAGCGCGGGATCGTCGATCTCTTCCAGCCCCGCGGCGAGCTGCCGGCCCAGCTGGCGCACACCCGGGTCGGTGGCCAACTGGTGCTGGACATCGAGCTGGTCGTCCACCAGCAGCAGCACCGAGCACAGCGTGAAGGCGAGCAACAGCGCGAGGATGAGYCGGCGCGTCAGCGTGGGTTGCAGCCATTCGAACTTCATGCACATTCGAGCCAGTAGCCCACGCCGCGCAGCGTGCCGATGCGGGCCGCGCCCACCTTGCGGCGCAGGTTGGCCAGGTGCACCTCCAGCGTGCCGAACTCCATCGGCTCGCCCAGCGGCGCCAGGCGTTGCGCGAGCTGGTGCTTGGCGACCACACCGCCGCGTTCGCGTGCCAGTTCCAGCAGCAGCTGATATTCGCGCGGCGACAGCGCCAGCTCAGCGCCCTCCAGCAGCACCCGCTGGCGACGCGGCTCGATCGTCAGGCCGCCCAGCGTCCACTCGTCGCTGGCCTGCTGGGCGCAGCGCCGCAGCACCGAGCGCAGGCGCGCCATCAGTTCGGGCATCTCGAAGGGCTTGACCACATAGTCGTCGGCGCCGCCGTCGAAGCCGGCGAGGCGGTCCTCCAGCGTGGTGCGTGCGGTGATGACGATGACTGGCACTGCGCTGCCCTGGCGGCGCCAGCGTGTCAGCAAGGCGCGGCCGTCGCCGTCGGGCAGGGTCTGGTCCAGCAGCACGGCGTCCTGCGCGGCGGGGTCGAGCTGCCGGGGCGCGTCGTTGGCGCGCCGCAGCCAGGTGCTGCTGTGCCCTTCGGTGCACAGCGCGGCCTGCAGCGCAGGCCCCAAGCCGAGGTCGTCCTCGATCAACAGAATGTGCATGGAACGGTGGTGTCGCGTGGGCTACGGTCGATCAGGGCGCGCGAGGTTAACGTAGTGGCACACCCGCCACCTTGCGTCACCCTGCATGCGCCACTTCGACACCCTTGCCGATCTCGAATCCCTGATCAGCCAGCCCCTGGGCCACAGCGACTGGATCACCGTCGACCAGGCGCGCGTGAACGCGTTTGCCGAGGCGACCGAGGACAGGCAGTGGATCCACGTCGACCCCGAGCGTGCCAAGTCAGGGCCTTTCGGCGGGCCGATCGCACATGGCTTCCTGACGCTGTCGCTGATCCCGTATTTTTTTGAGACCGGCTTCTCGGTACGCGAGTCGCGCATGGTGCTGAACTACGGCCTCAACAAGGTGCGCTTCACGAAGCCGGTGCCGGTGGGCAGCCGGCTGCGCGCCGGCTTCAAGCTGCTGGCCATGGACCCGGTGGCCGGTGGCGCGGTGCAGTTGACGGTGGAGGTCGCCATCGAGGCGGAAGGTGTGGCCAAACCCGTCTGCGTGGCGGAGAGCCTCGCTCGGCATTACCGCTGAGCGGATAGCATCGCGGCCGTTCCAACGACCGCATCGCCTGCCCCATGGCCTCCAGCCTGCTCGTCCTGCTCGACGACATCGCCACCATCCTTGACGACGTGGCGACCATGACCAAGGTCGCCGCCACGAAGACCGCCGGCGTGCTGGGCGACGACCTGGCGCTCAACGCCCAGCAGGTCACCGGCGTCAATGCCGATCGCGAACTGCCGGTCGTCTGGGCGGTGGCCAAGGGTTCGCTGCTCAATAAGGCCATCCTGGTGCCTGCGGCCTTGGCCATCTCGGCTGTCCTGCCTTGGGCCATCACGCCGTTATTGATGCTGGGAGGTGCGTATTTGTGCTTCGAGGGCTTCGAGAAGCTCGCGCACAAGTTTCTGCACAGCCCCGAAGAGGACAAGGCCCACCACGACGATCTGGTCAAGGCCATCGCCGACCCGCAGGTAGACATGGCCACCTTCGAGCGCGACAAGGTCAAGGGCGCCATCCGCACCGACTTCATCCTGTCCGCCGAGATCATCGTCATCGCCCTGGGCACCGTGGCCAGCGCGCCGCTGCAGACCCAGCTGGCCGTGCTGGTGGCCGTGTCGATCGCGATGACGGTGGGCGTCTATGGCTTCGTGGCCGGCATCGTCAAGATGGACGACGCGGGGCTGTGGCTGTCGCGCAAGGCGGGCGCCGCAGCGCAGGCCCTCGGCCGCTTCCTGCTGGCCGCTGCGCCGCAGTTGATGAAGCTGCTGACGGTGCTGGGCACGGCGGCGATGTTCCTCGTCGGCGGCGGCATCCTCGTGCATGGCATTGCGCCGCTGCATCACGCCATTGCCCATCTTGCAGAGGGCCAGGCGTGGCTGGTGTCAGCGGTACTGGAGAACGGTGCCAATGCACTGATCGGCGTCGTCGCCGGCGCACTGGTGCTGGCTGCCGTGACGGTGGTGCAGAAGCTGCGCGGACGTTGATCAGTTGGCCGAGTAGGCCAAGCGCACATAGATCGGCGCGAACGCCTCGGCCTGCGTGATCTCCAGCAGGCGCTCCTTGGCCAGCTCCAGCATCGCGATGAAGGTGACGACGATGACGGCCTGGCCGCGCGTGACGTCGAACAGGGCCTCGAACTCGACGAAGCGCTGGCCCTGCAGGCGGCGCAGCACGATGCTCATGTGCTCGCGCACCGACAGCTGCTCGCGGCTGATCTTGTGGTGCTGGTTGAGCTTGGCACGCTTGAGGATATCGAGCCAGGCCTCGCGCAGATCGTCGGTGTTGACGTCGGGGAAGTGGGGCGTCAGCGACTGCTCGATGTGGACCTGGGCGCGCAGGAAGTCGCGACCCAACTGCGGCAGGCGGTCCAGCCGCGCGGCGGCGAGCTTCATCTGCTCGTACTCCAGCAGGCGCCGCACCAGCTCGGCGCGCGGATCCTCGGCTTCCTTGCCATCCTCGCTCTTCTTGGGCGGCAGCAGCATGCGCGACTTGATCTCGATCAGCATCGCGGCCATCAAGAGGTATTCGCTGGCCAGCTCGAGGTTGTGCTTGCGGATCTGCTCGACATAGCTCAGGTACTGGCGGGTCACGTCGGCCAGCGGGATGTCGAGGATGTTGAAGTTCTGCTTGCGGATGAGGTACAGCAGCAGGTCCAGCGGGCCCTGGAAGGCCTCAAGGAAGACTTCCAGCGCATCCGGCGGGATGTAGAGGTCCAGCGGCATCTGGAACAGCGGCTCGCCGTACAGGCGCGCCACTGCGACCGCGTCGACCACCTCGGGAAGGTCAGACGCGGCTTGGCTGGATTCCTCAGCCATGGCCGTCAACGCTTACTTGCCGGACGTTTGATAGACGTAGGGCTGCTGCGGCACGCGGGCGTCGTCGAAACCGGCCTGGGCGTTGCGGTCCTGCTCCTTGTCCCACAGCAGGGCACGGCCGGCGCGCTGTTCGGCCTCCAGCGTGGGGCGCTGGGCCTTGAGTTGCTCAATGAAGTTCGTGACTTCGGACTTGTAGGGCTTCCAGAACAGCGGCATGGGGGTCTCTTTGACTAAGGGGCTGATTTTAGATCGGCGATGCTGGGCACGATGGCGGCGTCGCCCAATTCGGCCGCCAGACCGGAGCGGCGCAGCAGATCCAGGGGCTGGGCGTTGATGTTGGYGAGCACCAGGGCGACGCTGCGCTTGGCCAGCGTGCGGTGCAGTTCGCGCAGGGCCTCCATGCCCGAGGTGTCCATGACGATCAGTCGGTGCATCTCGAAGACGATGGCCCGCGTGCCAGCGGGCAGCTGCTCGGCCAGCGCCTCGATCTTGCCAACCGCGCCAAAGAACAGGGCGCCATAGAGCTCGTAGGCCACCACGCCCTCGGGCAGGACGCCTGCGTCGAAGCGGCTGATCGTGAACAGCTGGCCCATGCGCCAGACGAAGAACACGCAGGACGCGATCAGGCCCACCTCCACCGCCACGGTCAGGTCGGTCACGACGGTCAGCGTGAAAGTGCCGACGAGCAGCGTGCGGTAGGTGAAGTTGAATCGCCGCAGTCGTGCGAACTCGTGCCAGTCGCCCATGTTCCAGGCGACGACGAGCAGGATGCCGGCCAAGGCCGCGAGGGGCACATGCACGGCCAGCGGCGCGGCCACGAGCAGGATGATCAGCAGGCTCAGCGCATGCACGATGCCGGCGACCGGGCTGGTCGCGCCGGCACGGATGTTGGTCACCGTGCGGGCGATGGTGCCGGTGGCCGGCATGCCGCCGAACAGCGGCGCCACCAGGTTGGCGATGCCCTGCGCCATCAGCTCCTGGTTGGGGTCATGGCGGGGCAGGTCAGGCGTGAGCTTGTCGGCCACGCGGGCGCAGAGCAGTGACTCGATGGCGCCGAGCAGCGCCAAAGTCAATGTCGGGATGACGAGCTGGCGCAGGCCCTCCCAGCTCGCGTCCGGCCAGGCCAGCGCTGGCAGGCTGCGCGGAATGCCACCGAAACGGCTGCCGATGGTTTCCAGCGGCAGGTCCAGCAGCGCGGTGGCCAGCGTCGCGCCCGCGAGCGCGATGACGGTGCTGGGCAGCAGCGCCATCCAGCGCCGCACGCCGCTCAGGGCCTGCTGCCCGATGTTCTTGGGCCAGAGCAGCAGCACGGTCACGGCCGCGGCCGTCGTCGCAACGGCCCAGGGATTGAAGCCTGCCGCGTGCGCGCTCAGCACGCCAATCTGGCCGAAGAAGTCGGCCGGCATGGGCACGCGC
>NZ_JBFUMO010000169.1:0-10717 GCF_054049355.1 Roseateles sp. P5_E11
TGTTCGACGAGCCGCTGTCCAACCTCGACGCCAAGCTGCGCGTGCAGACACGGCTGGAGATTCAGAAACTGCACCGCGAGCTGGGCGTCACCTCGCTGTTCGTCACCCACGACCAGGTCGAGGCCATGACGCTGGCGCAGCGCATCATCGTCATGAACGGCGGCCGCATCGAGCAGATGGGCACGCCCGAGGAGGTCTACGGCCAGCCGGCCTCGACCTTCGTCGCCAGCTTCATCGGCTCGCCGGCCATGAACCTGCTGCCGGGCCGACAGCACGGCGGGCAGTTCTACATCGACGGCGCCGAGCTCGACGTGCCGCCGGGCGTGGAAGGCGAACTCACGCTGGGCCTGCGCCCCGAGCATGCGCACCTGGCCGACCGGGGCTGGCCCCTGCGCGTGGAGATGATCGAGATGCTGGGCGCCGAGCGCCTGGTCTATGGCAAGCTGGGCGCCGGCACGCCCTTCACGCTGCGCCTGGACGCCACCCTGCCTTCACCCCAGCCGGGCGACTGGCTGCACCTCGCTTTCAGCCCTTTGCACCTGCACCGCTTCGATGCCAAGACGGGGCAAAGGCTGTGAAGACGCATTGGCCCTATCCGCTGTGGCTGGCCCATCGCGGCGCCGGCAAGCTGGCGCCGGAGAACACGCTGGCGGCTTTCCGCATGGGCGCCGGCTTTGGCTTTCGGGCCTTCGAGTGCGACGTCAAGCTCAGCCGCGACGGCCAGGCCTTCCTGCTGCATGACGACACGCTGGACCGCACGACCAGCGGCCAGGGCTCGCCGGCTTCAGCAGACTGGGCGCAACTGGCCGGGCTCGACGCCGGCGCCTGGCACAGCCCCCCGTTTGCCGCCGAACCGCTGCCGCGCTTTGCGCAGATCGCCGCCTTCTGCCAGGCCAATGGCTGCGCGCTGAATGTCGAGATCAAGCCCTGCCCCGGCGAGGAGGCCCGCACCGGCGCGGCCGTGGCGCACGAGGCAGCGCGGCTCTGGGCCGGCGCGCTGCCACCGCTGCTGAGCAGCTTCAAGCCCGAAGCCCTGATGGCAGCGCGCGGCGCCGAGCCCGCCCTGCCCCGCGCCCTGCTGCTCGACAAGCTGTGGGACGGCTGGTGGGACACGGCGGAATCGCTGGGCGTCGTCGCAGTCATCACCAACTACCGACTGATGGACCGCGCGCTGATCGAGCGCCTGCATGCCAGGGGCTGGCGGGCGCTGGTCTACACGGTCAACGACGCGGCGACTGCCGAGCGACTCATTGCCGACGGCATCGACGGGATCATCACGGACGCCGTTCACGAACTCGGACCTCAATGAACTCGCCCCTGCTCAAGGCCCTTTTCACCGTGGCCCTTGGGTTGCTCGCTGCGATGGCCCGCGCCGCCGCACCCAACTGCGAAACCGATCCGCAGCTGCAGCTCGACCGCATCACCGAACGGGTCATCCTCATCGGCGAGACCCATGGCAACGAGCAATCGCCGGCCTTCGTGGCCCGGCTGGTCTGCGGCCTGCTGGCACTTGATCGCCCCATCATCTTGGCGGTGGAACGAATCAGCCTTGAACAGCCGGCGCTGGCCCGCTACCTGGCATCGGCCGGCCGCGCCGATGACGTCCGCGCACTGCTCCGCGAGGAGGACTGGGCAGCGCCCACGCAGGATGGACGCAGCAGCGTGGCGATGCTCAAGCTGCTGGAGCAGGTGCGGCGCTGGCGCCAGGCGGGGCAACCTGTCGAGCTGATCGCCATGGTGCAGCCCTGGAGTTCCGATGCCGCTGCCTCCGCGCCCGCCAGCGATCCCAAGCTCGTGCAGGCCCGGGAGGACCGCGGCATGGCCGACACCGTCACCGCGGCCCTCGCCCGGCATCCCGCGCACAGCGCCGTCGTGCTGGCCGGCAGCTTCCACACCGTCATCGGGTCCAAGATTCACCAGGACATCATCGGCTCGCCGTCCCTGGGCGACGTGCTCGCGACCCGCACGGCCGTCCATGTCATCGGCTTGAGCAGCAGCGCCGGTTCGTCCTGGACCTGCCGAACCAGCTGCGGCCCGAACCCGGTGCTCGCCGCCCCCTGGGATCTGCCCGATGCCCGCATCGACACCCGCGTCAGCCTCGGCGAGGTCAGCGTTTCGCCGCCGGCAGCGGCGATGCGCTGATCAACTGCGCGATGCGCGAGTAAAAGGCCACGTTGCACGGATGCCCACAGCAACTCGTCCGTCGCGTCCTTCCGTGCGGTGAGCCCGCCAGTCCCTAACGCCTTAAGCAGCATGACTAGGGATGGGCTTTACGGGCGAAATGCGAGAACGTCTTCCAAGTTTCAGAAAAGGCTCAAAGGAGACCTGTATGAAAAGGATGCTTGCCGTGTGCGGCTTTTTGGCAGCGAGCCTGTCGTGTCAAGCCGATATTCAAGCCACCGCCTCGTTGAGCGGCTTTCACTTCGAGCTGATCGACCTCGATCTGGGTGACGGAATTTCACCTTCCCTCACGTTAAAGACGAGTACATCAGACGCAACGATCTGGACAACCACGCCCGAGGGAATAACGGATCAACTGTCCGTGCAAACCGCAGTGCCCTTTACAGGCTTCTCTCGCTCGTTGACCCGCGGGGATCAGACAGGTGAGATCGAGCTGGTGAACACGAGCCTGAACAGCCTTGGCCTGACGACTTTCGTCAATTCATCGCTGGATTCGATGGCGCCACCGCATTCGGGTACCGGCACCTACGCGTACACGGGGTGGTATCCCAGCTTCATGCTCTCAGCCAAAACTCAGCTGACCATCGTTGCAGACGCCAAGCTCGCGGCGGCGTCCACCATTCCGGTCGACCCGAGCCTTGTCAATACGGCGATGGTCAATAGTCTCCTCAGCGCGTCAACGGTTGGYCAATATGACGATGATTCATTTCAGAAATTGATCAGTGGCAATAATGGATTCTCATTCACCGGCGAGAAGACGTTGTCGGTGACCGTTTCGAACGACTCGAACGAAAGCAGGAATGTGAGTGTTTCCGCCTATATCAGCTCGACCCAGGTGCTGAATCCGGTCCCAGAACCGGCAAGCATTTCCCTGTTGATGGCCGGACTTGCGTTGGTGGGCATGATTCTGAAACGGCGCAGAGGCTGACCGCCATCATTGAGCGCAACGGCACGTCGGTCGTGTGACCAGTAAATCAACAACAATGATGCCCTCGCCGCCGAACTAGCAGACAGCCGCCTTTTCCCGGCTGCGAGAGACGAAGTTCGTTGTTCCCGCTGCCCCATACCGTCGCCTTGAACCATGCCACGCGCAGATTAGGGCAAAGGCAGCCAAGGTGAATGACCCCGGCTTCTAAACGCCAACCCGCATCCACTGTGGATGCGTCTAGCAAGTTGTTCAGGTCGATCAGAGTGTCCTTACTCCACAGGACAGCGCGACGGTCTGCGCTACGCCCTACAACATCACCTGCGTTGTTGATGTCAGCGGCGTTGAAGGCACCGAGATCGGTGACGGTGGCGCCGTCCCACAGGGCGGCGTGTGAGCCAGCATCGCCAGCGATATCGCTGTCACCCACCACTTGGCCTCGATCGTTTATCGCTCGAGCAAAGCTGTCAGTACCGCCCAGCGTACGTAAATCCGCAGCGATAGTGCCGTGCCACAAGATGGCATGCCTCGCCGCATTTTTCGTGATATCCCGCGCCCACTATTTGGCCGGAATTATTAATGCCCAAAGCGAAAGTTTCACTGCCACCCAAAGTGCCGAGAAGGGTTTTGACACCGCCATTCCACAACGTTGCATTGGATTCGGAAAAAGCAGGCAAGTACGTGTTGCCCACCACTTGGTCTGTAAACCGGGAGGGCGGCTGCTGTTTCAGTCATAGAGGGAGTCCGCGGGCGGTCGTCTCGCACCACCGGCGGCGCAGCGACCAAAGACCTACGAGCCCGCCGGTGAAGGCCAGCCAACCGCTGGGCTCCGGCACAGGCGACAGCGTCGCGCCGTTGAAGAATCCGGACCCGGTGCTCATGGTCTCTCCCGCGAAATTCTTGATGTCCGTCAGCTCGAAACGCACCGCGAACGGCGTTGACAGCGAAGCGCTGGTCTCAAAGCCGAACGTCGCCGTCACTGGATGGCTGTAATCGGTGTTGATCCAGCTCGCAGAGCCGCCCCCCGGATCCGCCGTCCACTGCAGCGTGATGACCTGGGGCACGCCGAAGTCAAGAGTGACGTCGCCCTTGGCATCCAGCAATGCGGCCCACGCTGCCACCGACCCTGGCCCGCTCGCCACGGGCGTCGCCAAGGCGTTGTCCCAGCTGAGTTGGAAGGTGACCGCGCTCAAATCGACCGCTGGCTTCGAGCCGAAGAAGAAAGTGGTGGTGGCCGTGCCTCCGGCAACAAAGCTGCCAGAKGTCATGTAGAGCATGACCTCATCGAAGTCAGCGACCGCGCGGGCAGACGGGCTGCACGTCAAGGCGGCAGCCACCAAAGCCAGGGTGGCCAGACGTGGCCGGGCAAGAGGGCGCACAGCACAAATGATTGACATGGTGGGACCTTCGGGTGAGGCGGATGAGAGCGCCTGTGCAGCATGCGCCCGCACCCCGTCGTGTCCAATCCCTATGCCGGCACGGTGACACGAGTCGGCTGCTTCGGCGGCGACGAATGCCTCTGCCTGGCCTTGTCTCCCGCGCCATCAGCGTCTTGCGCGCCGCTCAGACCGCCGCCCCCCCAAGGTCGTGCTCTGGAGGTCGACGCTGCTAGGGAAGGTCTGGCAAGTTCAGGACACGCGCGCGTAGACGCATGTGTCGCGGGGATGCCCGTCGACACCAAGCGCCTCATTGCGCAGGATGCCTTCCAGCTCGAAGCCGCAACGTTCGGCAACCGCGCGGCTCCTGACGTTGCGCGGGTCGCAGCGGATCTCGACACGGCGCGCGGACAGCACATCGAAGGCCAGGCCTGTCAGCAACCGCACGGCCTCGCTGACATGCCCCTGGCCCGCCGCCTCGGGGCGGATCCAGTAGCCGATCTCGAAGCGCCGCACCGCCCAGTCCATGCGGTGCAGGCCGGTGCCGCCCAGCAGCCGACCCGGGCTGCCGTCGGCGCGGCGGGCGTAGATGTGGAAGCACAGGTCGCGTCGGGCGATGAAGTCGGCCTGCATGCGGCGCACCACCATCTCCGAGCTCTCCGCCGTCGGCGCCTCCTGGGCCCACGGCATCCAGGGGCGCAGATGCGAGATCGCCTGCGTGATGACGACGGCCAGCTCCGCGCCGACGCCGGCACGCGGCATCAGCAGCACGGTGCGCTCGCCGTCCAGGCGCTCGGGAATGTCGATCAACAGCGGATCAAGACTCATGGGCACCTTTCGCGCTGCGCGCTGTCCCGCCGGGCGGGAGCTGAGCCCCTTCGGGCGGCCGAGCGGGGCTCACGCTGTCACCACTTCAACCGGCTTGGGCAGTTCGCGCACGCCGCGGATGACCGGGTGACGCCAGGCCAGGGCCGCCAGCAGGCACGCGCCTACGCCCGAGAAGGCCAGCGCCGAGCGCAGGCCCATGTGCTCGCCCAGCCAACCACCGATCAGTGCGCCCGGCCCGGCAGGCAGCAGGATGAGCCAGCGCATCGTGCTCGTCATGCGGCCCAGCATGGGYGCCGGCGTGACAGCCTGGCGCAGCGACAGGAAGTTGATGAAGATCAGCACGGCACCGAAGCCGAAGGCGAACAGCATCACGCCAAAGCTGACCACGCCCAGATGACCCGCTGGCGCCAGCGCCAGCTGCAGCCAGCCGACGCCGCAGGCCGCATAACCCAGCACCAGGCATGGCCCCGGGCCGATGCGGCGGCTGATGCGGTGGCCGAAGATGCTGGCCAGCACGGTACCGGCGCCCAGCGCGACGTAGGACAGGCCGACCGTCTGCGGCGCGAGCTGCAGCTCGCGCGTTGCAAACAGGATCTGCACGACCAGGGCGGCGTTGTGGAAGAGCTGCCAGCCACCGGTGGCGGTGGCCAGGCTGATGAGCAGCTTGTGCGAGCGCACGAAAGCCAGGCCTTCCTTCAACGAGGGCCAGAAAGCGCCGCGCGTGGCCGACAGCTGCTCCTGCACGCGGATGCCACGCAGGATGACGGCCGACGCGAGCAGGGCCACGGCATCCACGGCCAAGGCCAGCGGAGCGCCCAGCAGCCTGATCAGCACGCCGGCCAGGCCCGGCCCGACGACCTCGGCGCCAGAACCGGCCAAGGCGTTCTTGGCATGCGCCTCGACAAGCCGCTCGCGTGGCACCACCTGGGTCAGCACGATCTGCGCGGCGCTGCCAGCCGTCGTGTGCACGGTGCCCAGTACGAAACCGACGACATACAGCCAGCCCATGCCCAGCCAACCCATCCACGCGGCCAGCGGCACCGTGGCCACCGCGAAGGCGAGCAGGGTCTCACCCACCACATAGACCGGCAGCTTGCGCATGCGATCCAGCAGCACGCCCGAGGGCAGCGAGAACAGCACGAAGGGCAGGATCTCCATCGCCTGCAGCAGGCCCATCTGCGTGGGGCTGGCGTTGAGCAGCACCGCAGCCGTCAGCGGCAGGGCCAGCATGGTGACCTGGCCGCCAAGGGAGGAGATGAGAATGGACGACCACAGCCGCCGGTAGACCGCATCGCGCAGCAGGTCGCCGGGCGCGAGGGTGAAAAACTTGGAGAACATGACGCTGGAGGCTCCGACAGGACTCGACGGGCGGGTCAGCCCCGCCGGGATGAAACAACGCGCAGGGGCGTCAGTCGAGGTCGAGCAACTTGGTCATGCACTGCATGCTAGCAGCGCGGCCGCGCGGTGTCGCGTGCCGGTGGTCACGGCTTGCGGACGACAAGTTCGGCGTAGCCGGTGGCCGAATCGAATTCGCGCGACAGCGAGCCGGTAGGCAGCGACGCAATCAGCAACTCGGCCGTCGTGCGCACCTCACAGCCGGCACACACRTGGCCGCCGAACACGCGACCCGCCGCATCGGACACGCTGGCATGCAGATGCGCGCCATCGGGCGTCAGGCTGCCGCTGAGCGTCAGGATTTCGAGCGGCCCGGCGATGGTGGTCGGCTCCGGTTCGCCAGCGAAGCGCAATTGCGCATGAACGAGGCTGCCGATGCCGGCGACGACAAAGCCGGTGCGGCCTTCCAGCGCGCCGCGCAGGTCGTCCCCGGGGTTCAGGCGCAAGACCTCCACTTCAGTAGCCTACGGCCGCGCCATCGCGCCGCGGATCGCTGGCCGCCACATAGCCCTCGACACCCGGATCACCCAGCCGCCAGATGAACTGGCCGGCGCCGAAGTCCTGGTAGCTGTCGTGGATGTCGCCGATCTCATGGCCGCGCGCGCGCAGCGCCTCGATGGTCGCCGCCGGCATGTGCAGCTCGACGTTGATCGACAAACCTTCGTTGAAGCGCCAGCGCGGCGCATCGCAGGCAGCCTGCGGGTTCTGGCCGTAGCAGAGCATGCGCACCAGCGTCTGCAGATGCCCCTGCGGCTGCATGTTGCCGCCCATGACGCCGAAGCTCATCACGGGCGCGCCGTCCTTCGTCAGGAAGGCCGGGATGATGGTGTGGAAGGGCCGCTTGCCCGGTGCGACCTGGTTGGCGTGGCCGGCCTCCAGCGTGAAGCAATGGCCACGGTTCTGCAGGCTGATGCCATAGCCCGGCAGCACCAGACCAGAGCCGAAGCCCATGTAGTTGCTCTGGATGAAGCTGACCATCATTCCCGATTCATCGGCCGCGGTCAGATAGATGGTGCCGCCCTTGATGGGGTTGCCGGCACCGAAGGCCTGGGCGCGCTGCGGGTCGATGAGCTTGGCGCGCGAAGCAAGGTAGTCGGGATCGAGCAACTGGGCCGCGCTGACCGTCATCGCGCCGGGCTCGGCCACGTAGCGGTAGACGTCGGCAAAGGCCAGCTTCATCGCTTCGATCATCAGATGCTGGGCCTCGGGGCTGTCGACCTCGTGCGCCGTCACATTGCAATGCGCCAGCAGGCCCAGCGCCATCTGTGCGGCGATGCCCTGGCCGTTGGGCGGGATCTCGTGCAACGTATGGCCCGCAAAGTCCTTCGCCAGTGGTGTAACCCACTCAGGCTGATAGCCCGCCAGGTCGGCCTCGGTCAGCGCGCCGCCGGTCTCGCCCGCAAATCGAACGAGCGCCTTCGCAATCTCGCCGCGGTAGAACGCCTCGCCCTTGGACTCCGCAATCAGCTTCAGGCTGCGCGCCGCTTCCTGAAAGCGAAACAGCTCGCCCACCTCGGGCGCTCGCCCTTGCGGCAGAAAAGCCCGAGCAAAGCCGGGCTGCGATGTGAGCTCGCTCAACGCCGCCGCCATCGCCCACTTGCCCTGCACGATCGGCGGCACCGCATAGCCGCGCTCGGCGATCTCGATGGCGGGTTGCATCAGATCGGCGAACGGCAGCTTGCCGAAGCGCTCGCTCAGTGCGATCCAGCCGCCCACGGCGCCAGGCACGGTCACCGAGCCCCAGCCTCTCCTGGGCATGACCTGCCCCCCAAAGAACTCCGGCGTCCACGCTGCCGGCGCTGGGCCGGATGCGTTCAGGCCATGCAGCCGCTTGCCGTCCCACAGGATGCAGAACGCATCCGAGCCGAGGCCGTTGCTGCAGGGTTCGACCAGCGTCATGCAGGCCGCCGTCGCGATCGCCGCATCGACCGCGTTGCCGCCCGCCTGCAGCATGCGCAACCCGGCCTGGGCCGCCAGTGGATGCGAGGTCGAGACGATGTTGCGCGCGAACAGCGGGCTGCGCCGGCTTGAATAGCCAGCGCTCCAGTCGAAGTGGGATGCGGTGTTCATGCGCCCGATTCTGCCGGTGTAAGGCTTTGCAACGTGGTCAACGATGCCGGGCGAGGCGTCGTTGTCACCCCAAGCTTGCGCAAGCCGAACCGAAATCCCCGAACCACCTTGGAGCCCTCAAGATGAACACGCTGAAGACCACGATCGCCACTGCCCTCATCACGCTCGCTTCGGGCGTGGCCCTGGCCCAGACTCCGGCTGCCACGCCGGCCACCGCTGCGACACCCGCCACGGCGGCAACACCGGCTACCAAGGCCGCACCGGCCACCGCCGCCACGCCTGCAGTCGCCGCCACGCCGGCCGATGCAGCCAGCGCTGCCAAGCACGCGCCCAAGCACCATGCGAAGAAGCACGCTGCCGCCAAGACCGGCGACATGCCTGCCAAGACCGAAACCAAGACGCAGTAAGCGCATCAGCGCTCCGCGCAAGGCCGCAGCCCGCAATGGCTGYGGCCTTTTTGTTGCCCGATCAGCGGATCGGCGCCATCTCTTTCAGTGCCTTCACCGCACCGGCGCCCATGGCCGCGCCAAAACGCTTGGCCAGGCGCTCAGCGACGTTCTCGCGCGGCGTGTAGTCGATGACGTCCTCGGCCTTGACGACCTCGCGGGCCACATAGTCGAGGTTGCCGAAGTGGTCGGCCAGGCCCAGCTTGACGGCCTGCTCACCGTTCCAGAACAGGCCCGAGAAGGTCTCCGGCGTCTCCTTGAGCCGCTTGCCGCGGCCTTCGCGCACGACGGCGATGAACTGCTGATGGATCTGGTCCAGCATGGCTTGCGCGTAGGCGCGCTGCTTGGGGTTCTCCGGACTGAACGGGTCCAGCATGCCCTTGTTCTCGCCGGCGGTCAGCAAGCGGCGCTCGACGCCGACCTTGTCCATCAGCCCGGTGAAGCCAAAGCCATCCATCAGCACGCCGATGGAGCCGACGACCGAGGCCTTGTCGACATAGATCTCGTCGGCCGCTGCGGCGATGTAGTACGCGCCGGATGCACACATCTCCTCGACGACGGCATAGACCGGCTTGTCGTACTGCTTCTTCAGCCGCTTGATCTCGTCGTAGACGATGCCGGCCTGCACCGGGCTGCCACCGGGCGAGTTGACGCGCAGCACGACGGCCTGGGCCGCGTCGTCCTTGAAGGCGTCTTTCAGCGCGGCCAGCAACTGCTCGGCGCTGGCCTCGGTGTCGGCGGCGATCTCGCCACGCACCTCGACCAGGGCGGTGTGCGGCGTCGTCGACGGCGTCACGTGCTTGCCCTGCAGCCACAAGCTGTAGACCAGCAGGGCCGCGAGCAGCAACCAGAACAGCCGGAACACCGTGCGCCAGCGCCGCTCCAGCCGGCGCTCACGCAGGAAGTCGCGGGCCAGCTGGGCCAGCAGCGTCTCGTTTTGCGGCGTGAGCTGTACCGGCACGCCGACGGGCTCGGGCATCGGGGGAGGCAGGGAGTCGTCAGAGGTGCTGCTCATATCAATCTTCAAAAGCGGGCTTGGTGTCCCGGGTCGGGTGCCAGTAGACCTCGCCATCGCGCTCGGTCAGGTCGATCTTCGTCAAGCGGCCGCGGTTACAGGGGCCCATGACGCATTGGCCGGTCGATGGTTCGTAGACGGCGCCATGGATGCTGCACATGATGAAGCGCTTGTCGCTGTCCAGGAACTCGCCTTCCTGCCAGTCCATCTCGGTGGGCACATGGGCGCAGCGGTTCAGGTAGGCGACCGCCTTGCCGTCGAAACGCAGCGCGAAGGCACGCACCGGCTCGCGCCACTGGATGACGTCGAAGCTGACGGCCTTGCCGCGCTCCACCAGTTCGGCCGAAGCGCACAGGCGCTGCAGCGGCGCGACTTCGGGCTCAGGCATGCGCGATCAGCCAGTCATGCAGCTCGCGTGTCGAGTGCGCAACGAAGAGCGGCTTGAACTCGGCAAAGGTCTCGTGGTCATGCGCGCCAAAGC
>NZ_JBFUMO010000170.1:0-10717 GCF_054049355.1 Roseateles sp. P5_E11
GCCCGGCGCTGGCCTCCATCCTCATCTATGTGCTGATGGCGGCCATCTTGTTCTGGAAGCCGCGCGGCCTCTTTCCCGCCCATGGCTGAAGCGCGCAGCCTCCACCACCGCGGGCTCGGCCGTTGGATCTGGCCATTGCTGGCCCTGCTCGCAGCCCTGCCACTGCTGCTGCAGGCCATGGGCCTGGAGTTCTACACGGTCGTCGGCACGCGCATCCTCATCTTCGCCATCGCAGCGTCCAGCCTCAACCTCATCCTCGGCTTTGGCGGGCTCGTCAGCTTCGGACATGCGGCCTATATCGGCTTGGGGGCCTACACGGTGGGCGTGCTGATGGACGCGGGCATCACGTCGGCCTGGATTGCCTGGCCGGCGGCGATGGGGGTCAGCGCAATCGCTGCGGCCCTCATCGGCGCCATCAGCCTGCGTACACGCGGCGTCTACTTCATCATGATCACGCTGGCGTTTGCGCAGATGTTCTATTACCTGGCCGTGTCGCTGAAGGCCTATGGCGGCGACGACGGCCTGTCGCTGGCGCAGCGCTCGGTGCTCGGCTTCGGCCTGGACCTGAAGGACGATGCGAGCTTCTACTGGGTGGCGCTCGCACTCTTCGCCATCGTCATGGCCGGCCTGCAGCGGCTCGTGAACTCGCCCTTCGGCTGGCTGCTGCAGGGCGCGCGCGAGAACGAGGTGCGCGTCGCCGCCGCGGGCGGTCGCGTGTTCGCGCTGCGCTGGCAGGCCTTCGTGCTCGCGGGCGCCATCGCGGGTCTGGCGGGCGCCATGCTGGCCAACCTCAACGGCCTGGTGTCGCCGCACCTGATGCACTGGTCGCAGTCCGGCCAGTTGATGGTCATGGTCATCATCGGCGGCGCTGGAGCGCTGTGGGGCGGGCCGCTGGGTGCGCTGGCGTTGCTGCTGCTGGAGGAACTGCTGTCAGGCTACACCCTTCATTGGCAGCTCGGTCTGGGCGCCTTGCTGCTGCTGGTCGTGCTCTATGCGCCGCGCGGGTTGGCGGGACTGAACTGGAAGACGCGCCGTGCTTGAAGTCAAACAGCTGGTGAAGCGCTTCGGCGCGCTGGCCGCGACCGATGGCGCGAGCTTCGAGGTGCGGGCGGGCGAGCTGCATGCGCTGATCGGCCCCAACGGCGCCGGCAAGACGACGCTGATCCACCAGATCTCCGGCGCGCTTGCGCCCGATTCAGGTGCCATCGTCTTCGATGGCGCGGACGTCACGCGGCAAGGCATGGCCCGTCGCGTGCAGGCCGGCCTGGTGCGCAGCTTCCAGATCACCAGCCTCTTCAAGCCCTGCACGGTGCGTGACAACCTCGTGCTCGCCGTGCTGGCGCGGCGCGAGGGCGCGCCGTCGTGGTGGCGCACCGCGCGCGCCGACGCGGCCGCGCATGCAGAAGCCGACGCGCTGCTTGCACGGGTGGGGCTGACGGCTCAGGCCGGCCGCACCGCCGGCGAGCTTGCGCATGGCGAGCAACGCCAGCTTGAAGTCGGCCTTGCACTGGCTGCCAAGCCGCGTCTGCTGCTGCTGGACGAGCCGCTGGCTGGCATGGGTCCGGACGAGTCCACCCGTATGGTCGAGCTGCTGCAGGCCCTCAAGCGCGAAGGCCTGACGCTGCTGCTGGTCGAGCACGACATGGACGCCGTCTTCCGCCTCGCTGACCGCATCTCGACGCTGGTGGTCGGCCGCGTCATCGCTAGCGGCACGCCGGCCGAGATCCGCGAGCATGCCGAGGTGAAGCGCGCCTACCTTGGCGACGAGCTGGAGGCGGCCGTATGACGGCCTTGCTCGAGATCAAGGACCTGCAAGCCGGCTACGGTGCCAGCCAGGTGCTGTTTGGCCTGGAACTGACCATGCAAGCCGGCGAGGTGGCCACGCTGCTGGGCCGCAACGGCATGGGCAAGAGCACGCTGCTGCGCTGCCTGTGCGGGTGGATGGCGCCCAGCAGCGGCCGCATCCGCTTCTGCGGCCAGGACATCACCGGCTGGCCGGCCGACCGCATCGCGCGGCTGGGCCTGGCGCTGGTGCCCGAGGGGCGGCAGGTCTTCCCCAACCTCAGCGTGCACGAGCATCTGCGCGCCTTCGCGGCCAACCGCAGCGGCGCGGCCGAGCCGTGGACGGTGGAGCGCGTCTACGGCCTCTTCCCGCGCCTGGCCGAGCGCGCCGGCCACATGGGTCAGCAGCTGTCGGGTGGCGAGCAGCAGATGCTGGCCATCGGCCGCGCGCTGGTCACCAATCCGCGCCTGTTGGTGCTGGACGAGGCCACCGAAGGCCTAGCCCCTATCGTGCGCGAGGAGATCTGGCGCTGCCTGGATTTGCTGCGGGCCGCTGGCCAGACCATCCTCGTCGTCGACAAATACGTGCAGCGGCTGATTCGCCTGGCCGACCACCACACCGTCGTCGAGCGCGGCCGTGTCGCGTGGGCCGGCCCTTCGGCGGCGCTGGCGGCCGACCCGGCGCTGTGGCAAAAGTACGTGGGAGTCTGACGGTGAGCGCTTTCGCCTTTCAACGCGAGCAACTTGTGCGCTTCGGCCACTGCGACCCCGCCGGCATCGTCTTCTACCCGCGCTACTTCGAGATGCTCAATGAGCTGATCGAGGACTGGTTCGCCCAGGGCCTGTACCTGCCGTTCGACGTGCTCATCGGCCAGCGCGGCGTCGGCATGCCCACGGCGCAGCTCGACACGCGCTTCCTGCGCGTCAGCCGCCATGGCGACCGCCTCGTGCAAACCATCCACATCGAACGCCTGGGCGGCGGTTCGATGACGCTGCGCATCGCCTTCGACGGCGCCGACGGCACGCGCGTCGAGTTCACGCAGGTGCTGGTCTGTACTTCGCTCGCCACCCACAAGCCCCAAGCCTTTCCGGCCGATCTGCGTGCCGCGCTGGAGCGCTCGCTCGCCGCACAACAGGAGACAAACACATGAGCAACCACAAGCAAATCCTGCAGCCCGCCGGCTGGACCCAGCCGCGCGGCTATGCCAACGGCGTCGCGGCGAGTGGCCGCCAGGTCTTTGTCGCCGGCCAGATCGGCTGGAACGAGCGCTGCGAGTTCGACAGCGACGACTTCATCGCCCAGGTTCGCCAGACCCTGCTCAACATCCGCGCCGTGCTCGCCGAGGCCGGTGCGTCGCCCGAGCACATCGTGCGCATGACCTGGTACCTCATCGACAAGCGCGAGTACATCGCCCGCGGCCGCGAGGTGGGCCAGGCCTACCGCGACGTGCTGGGCCGCGACTACGGCATCGCCATGAGCGCCGTGCAGGTGTCGGCGCTGATGGAGGACAGGGCCAAGGTGGAGATCGAGGTGACGGCGATGGTGCCGGAGGCTGCGGGCCAGGGCGCTTGAGCCGCAATTCTGGTAATTCGGCTCACAATTTGAGCCGATAGTGCTAAATTGCGGCTCATGACCGCGAGAGCACGCCCCTGGAACTGGCTTCGCGCCGACTGGCCGGACTTCGTTTACGACAATGCGGCCGTCAGCGCCGACCTGGCCCAGGCCTACCGTTTGCATGGCGTCATGGAAGGCAAGGCTGCAGCCATCGGCTTCACCGGTACCAGCGACGTCGCGCTCGACTCGATGGCCGACGAGGTGCTGACCACGGCGGCCATTGAAGGGGAGCGGCTGTCGCTGGACGCCGTCAGGTCGTCGGTCATGCGCCGCATGGGCTTGAAGGCGCCGGGCCCCATCGACCGTGCCGTGGACGGCCTGGTCGCCGTCGTTCACGACGCGACCACCGCATCCGGCACGCCGCTCGACGAAGACCGGCTCTGCCGGTGGCAATCGGCGCTGTTCCCGGGCGGCACTTCAGGTGTTCAACGCATCGCCGTGGGCCGCTATCGGGATCACGAAGACCCGATGCAGATCATCAGCGGCCTGCCCGGCCGCGAGGTCGTCCACTACGAGGCGCTGCCATCGGCCGATGTGCCGCGGCACATGACGCGCTTCATCAACTGGTTCAACGACACCGCGCCCGGCGGCGCTTCCTCGGCGGCACGCCTGGACGGCCTTGCGCGTGCCGCTATCGCCCACCTTTGGTTTGAAAGCATCCACCCGTTCGAGGACGGCAACGGCCGCATCGGCCGCGCCCTCGTCGACATGGCCGTGGCCCAGAACCTCAGCACGCCGGTCAGGCTGTTCAGCCTGTCGCGGCAACTGCTGGAGCGCCGCTCCGATTACTACGACCAACTGAATCTCTGCCAGCGTGGCGGCATGGACGTGACGGGCTGGGTGCAATGGTTCGCGCAGCAATGTGCTGCGGCCTACTCGGCGGCCAGCGCCACGATGGACAACGCCCTCGTGAAGCGCCGGTTTGTGGAGCATCACGGGATCGCCGGGCTGCCTGAGCGCCAGCGCAAGGTGTTGCAGCGTTTGCTCGACGACGGTGACGGCGGTTTCGTGGGCGGGCTCAACGCCGAGAAGTACATGAAGATGACCGGTGCGTCCAAGGCCACGGCGACACGGGATCTGGCGGAGATGGTCAAGCGGGGGCAACTCTGGACCACGGGTGCGGGCAAGGCTTTGCGGTATCACGTTAACGTGCCGGGCTGGACGCACGGTGGCGCGATCGGTGAGAGTTTGGGCACGCGGTAGTGGGGGAGCTCCGGCACCTCGTGCCGCGCCGGCAGGTGAGCATGAGGTCGCACCTCATTGGCAGGCGCAATTAACTGCCTGGCTTCCTGCTTCTTTGCAGAGCAACACCAGTGAGCTGCGATACATCGAATGGCGCCGATTCCATCGCGCCAAGACACTCCAAGATAATTCGCGCGCAGTCTCTTTTTACGCGCACAAAGATCTGCTGGAGATCTTCATAGCCGATGTGCAACCTTTGTTCGCTCGGAAAGAGGTCTTGCGTGACAGTCAGCTTTCCGAAATCGTCAGCGTGCAGAAACGCCTTCTTGTGAAGAATCGCGTTGCGCAAGATTCGAAGATCGCCCATCACGTCTGACTGAACCATATTCAGCTTTACCTGCATCGAATCCGCTAGTCGCTGGCGTATCTCCAGCTCCCAATATGCATAGATGAAGATGACTATGGAGCGCGCGTGTTGTTGCTCGTTTGAGCCACCAGGAGCGTTCGCCGCCATGTAGTCATTAGCTCTCGTGATGCGGTCCAAGATTACGTCGGGTTGCGAGGGGTCTTCGTACGAAGTCCAAACGACAACCTTTTGGGCAGCTTCGTTAAAACCAGTCTTCGTCGGCCGAAGGATGCGGTGAACCTGACGCTCAACCTTTGTGTGGTGACCTGCGTAGCCAGCGAGAGCATCCATGTACGCGCCGCATTGCGCGTTGACGAAATCAATGAACTCCTGGGCAATAGCCGCCGCCTCTTCATTTGGCTGAATCGCTTTGGTCACACGCAGTCCTAAGCCAACACCACCTCAATCCCCCGCCCCCTCAACTGATCCACGATCGCCTGATCCGCCCCGGTGTCCGTGATCAGCATGTCCAGCTGTTCCACCGGGGCGATGACCGACAGGTTGCGCTTCATCAGCTTGGACGCGTCCGCCACGGCCACGACCTGGCGGCTGATCTTCATCATCTGGGCGTTCAACTGCGCTTCCAACAGATGGGGCGTCATCAGGCCGATGTCGGGGTCGAGGCTGTCGACGCCGAGGAAGAGGCGGTCGGCATACAGGCCCTGCAACGCGGCCACGGCCTGGGGGCCGGACAGCGAGAAGGAGTTGGGCCGCAACTGGCCGCCCGGCATGATGAGGTTGACGTGCGGCACCGTGGCCAGCAGCGCCGCGATGTTCAGCGCGTTGGTGATGACGTTCAGCGACGTCAGTCGCAGACCGCGAATCTGCTTGGCAATCTCTTCGGTCGTGGAGCCCGAGTCGAGCAGGATGGTTTCGCCGTCGCGGATCATCTTGGCCGCCTCGGTGGCGATGCGCACCTTCTGCTCGTGGCGCAGCTTCTGCTTCACGCCGATGGGCACTTCCTCGGTGTCGCGTTGGGCCAGTGCACCGCCGTGGGTGCGCAGCACAGCGCCGGTGGAGGCCAGCGAGTTCAGGTCGCTGCGGATGGTGACGACGGAGGTGCCGAAGCGCTCGGCCAGTTCGTCCACCGTGACGCGGCCCTGCGTCTGCACCAACTCGCGGATCAGCCGGCGCCGCTCGTCGATGAGCAGCGGGCTTTCGGTTTTCGCGGGCAGTGAGAGGGAGGTGGGCATGCAGTGGCGAAAGGCGGGGCGGGCTTTCGAATGATATCGACGGCTCAGGCGTCCAGTCGTGCCAGCGCCTCAGGCGTCAAAGGCCGGCCGGCCAGCCGAGCCGCGTACAGCGCAGCGCCCAGCTCCGGCCCGAAACGCGGCGTCTTCAGCACCGACCCCGGCAGGCGCCGCGCGAGGGCAGCTTGCAGCGGCCCCAGCACCAGCTCCCCGGCCGCAAACACGCCGCCGGAATAGGACACGGGCACGGCCTGGATGCCGCAAACCCCGGCAATGCCGAGGTTGCGCGCCACGCCCGCAGCGAGAGCCGCCAGTTCGTCGCCGGCGCGCACCAGCAACTGGCGGGCCTGCACGTCGCCCGCGTTGGCGGCGGCCGTGGCGAGGCGGGCGACCTGGGCCAGCTCGCTGCGCGCGGCGCTGCCGTTGATCTCGCGGCAGAGGTCGAGGTCATGCTTCAGCTCGAAGTGTTCGCGCACCAGGCCGAGCAGCGGGCCGGGCTCGGCGCGGCAGTCGGCCATGCGCGAGAACAGCGCCAGCACCTCGCGCGCCAGCCAGTGGGCCGAGCCTTCGTCGCCGAAGACCTCGCCCCAGCCGCCGCAGCGCGCGCCGCGRCCCATCCATTCGCCATAGGCGATGGAGCCGGTGCCGGCGACAAGGCTGATGCCGTCGGTGCCCGCCAGCGACCCGGCCCAGCTGCAGATCATGTCGTTGCCGACGCGGCTGTGTGGCACCACGCCGGTGAGCAGTGCGTCGAAGGTGCCGAGCAGCTCACTGTCCTCGCCATGCGCGGGCAGGCCGGCGAAGGCGTAGCTGACGTCGCTGGCCGCCACGCCGGCCTGGCGCAGCGCGGCCTGCACGCCGTCGCACAGCAGCGCGCGCAGTGCGTTGAAGCCGATCTCGATGTAGTAGCTCGTCGTCGACTCATGGCGCGCGAGCAGGCGGCCGATCTCGTCCACGAGGACGAAGGCGGTCTTGGTGCCGCCGCCGTCGATGCCGAGGAAAAGGCCGCTCATGGGTGCTGTTGCTGATTCACGGGATGGATGGTGACACCGCTGACGACGCGGGTCACGGTGCCCGAGGCGCTGGGGTTGTCGGGCGTGATGCCGAGCTGCAGCGAGGCGAGCAGGGCCAGGCATTGCGCGAACACCAGGRCCACGGGCGCCAGCGCCAGGTCGGGGGCGGACGCAGGCAGGGCGAGGTGGACGTCGTCGGCATGCGGAGTTTCGGCACCGTTCAGCGCAGACGTACGCAGGGCCAGCACGCGAGCCGGGCCCTGCTGGCGCAGCTCGCGCAGCAGGTCGAGGTCGTACTGGCGCGTGTAGGGGTCGTTGGACAGGATGATGACGACGAGCGTCTTGTCGTTGAGGATGGTCTTGGGCCCGTGGCGAAAGCCCAGTGTCGAGTCAGCCATGGCCACGAGCTTGCCGTCGGTCAGCTCCAGCATCTTCAGCGCGGCCTCGCGGGCAAGGCCCAGCAGCGTGTTGCTGCCGAGGAAGACGATGCGCTCGAAGGGCGCGTCGGTCAGCGCGTAGAGGCGGTCGCTTTCTGATTCCACCAACGTGGCGGCGGCTTGAGCCAGCGCTGTCACCGGCGCCAGGGGCAGGCTGAAGGCCCAGGCGGCCGCCAGCAGCATGCCGCTGAAGCTGGACGTCATCGCAAAGGCGCGGTCATTGGTCTCGTCGGGCAGCAGCAGCACTTGCGCGCCCGGCTGGCCAGCCATGCGCCGGTTCAGTGTCCCGTCCGCCGCGCAGGTGATGACGAGGTGGTGGCAGGTCTTGATGAAGCGATCAGCCAGGTCCACGGCGGCCAGGCTTTCGGGGCTGTTGCCGGAGCGGGCGAAGGACACGAGCAGCGTCGGCACTTCGGCCTGCAGGCATTGCTCGGGGCTGGAGACGATGTCGGTCGTCGCCACGGCCTCGACGCGGATGCCGGGGCGTTGGCCGAGGTGGCGCAACAGGGCCGGTGCGATGCACTGGCCGATGAAGGACGAGCTGCCGGCGCCGGTCAGCACGATGCGCAGCTGGGGCAGGGCGAGCAGCGGCGCCAGGAAGGCGTCGAGGGCGGGGCGCTCGGCTTGCAGTTGGGCGTAGACGGTTTGCCAGACGGCGGGTTGATGCGCGATCTCACGGGCCGTGTGCGCGGCGCCGCGGTGGTCGAGGTCGGTGGGGTCGAGATGAAGCAGGGTCATATTCAGGCGGCGCAGGCGTGCAGATAGGGGCGCAAGGCTTGGACGGTGCCGTCGCGCAGCAGGGAATCGGTGCCGGTGGTGATGCGGCCGTCGCGCACCGCCTCGTACTGGCGCGGCAGGTACTGGCTCAGCAGCGTCAGCGGCGGCGGCGCGGCGTCCAGGCGGGCCAGCATGGTCCGGCAGGCCTCTCGCACGGCGGGGTGGGCCCAGTAGTAGCGGATGCGGTCGCTTAAGGAATATGCGAGGTCGACATCCAGCCGCGCCGGGTCCTGGTAGTAGCCGCGCCAATGCTCAGGCTCGGCGCGCATGACGCCCAGCACGGTGTCGACCAGGCCTTCGCCCTTGCCCACCCATTCGCGCTCCACAGCGGCCAGGGCCCACAGCGTCTCGCGCAGTGCGAAGGTCACGCCGGGGCCGACCTTCAGGATGGCGAAGTGGTCGCGGGCCAGTTGGGTCAGGTGCTCGGGGGTCTGGTAGTCGGTCGAATGGGCTTCGAAAACCATGCCGGGCTGGCTCTCGATGAAGGCGCTTAACGATCGCGCCTTCTCGGGCCGGTAGTCGATGACCTTGTGGTGGTCGAACTCCACGCCGGGCTGCACGACCATGGCGACGACACGCTCCCAGGCCAGGTCCAGCCCCGCGCGGGCGAAGGCGTCGCGGTGCAGTTCCAGCGTGGAGGCGGCGGCCTCGGGCGACGTCACCGCCAGCTCGCCCAGGTCTTCATGCGCGCCGCCGGGCACGGGCACTTCGGTGCCGATGACGTAGACCGGCGGGTCGCCACGGTCGGGCGCGTCGCGCCACGCCTGCTCGGCTGCGCGGCACAGGCGCACGGCACGGGCGGCGATCTCGGGCTCGGGCAGCGGCACCGGGTCGCCGGCGCAGGACATCGAGCAATCCAGGTGAATCTTGCGAAAGCCCGCACTCACATATTGCGCCACCATGATCTCGGCCTTGGCCATGGCTGCAACGGCCGGCAGTTTGCGCCAGGCGTTGGGGCCAAGGTGGTCGCCGCCGAGCAGCAGCAGCTCGGGCGCCAGGCCCTCGGCTTCGGCCAGGCCCTGCACATAGCGGCGGAAGTCCAGCGGCGTCATGCCGGTGTAGCCGCCATCCTGGTTGACCTGGTTGGACGTGGCCTCGATGAGGGCCGGCCGGCCCTGGGCGGCGCATTCGCGCAGCGTGGCGGCGATGACGACGGGGTGTGCGGAACAGACCGAGGGAATGCCAATGGCGACATCACCGTTGGCTGCCTGCTTGTGGCGGCGCACGAGGTCGAGCATGAGCTTCATGCGGCGTCTCCTTGAACGGGTTGGGAAGAGGAAGAAGAGGAGGGCGTTTCGGGTTGCAGCGCCAGCAGCAGCGCGGCCAGCAGGGCCAGCGCGACGCCGGCGAGCTTGCTGCCGCTGGGTGCGGCGCCGCTGAGGGCCATTGAGAGCACGGCGGTAAGCAGCGGCGCGCCGGCGTTGACCATGGGCGACACGACCATGGCCTTGCCGTAGCGGAAGGCGTAGACCAGGGCCAGCGCGCCGATGGCGTTCAGCACCTGGATGACGGCGGCAAGGCCCGGGCCCTGCCAGCCCCAGTTGATGGGCTGGGAGAAGTCGGTCATCCACAGCGACACCGGCACGCAGGCCAGGGCGCCGACGGCCATGTAGAAGAAGATGCTTTCGGCGCTGGTGCCGGCGTTGGCCAGCTTGATGAAGTAGGCCTGCAAGCCCCAGGCGACGAGCACGGCCAGGGCCAAAACAAACCACAGGCCCATCGGCTGACCCGTCTGGCCAAGTTGCAGGTCGAACAAAGGCAGGGAGCACAGCGCCAGCACGATGCCGGCCATGCCCAGCTTGCCGGTGCGCTCGCCCAGCAGGCCAAAGGACAGCGCGATGGTGATCGCCGGCGACAGCGACACGATCGGGAAGATCAGGTAGGCCGGGCCCGACTGCACCGCGCGGAACAGCAGCATCTGGCCACCGGCACCCAGCAGCCCGACGGCCAGGCCGAGCACGACGGAACGGCGGTCACGGTCGATGCGCCAGCCCGTGCGGGCCTGCACGATGACCGCCGGCGGGATCATGGTCAGTGCCCATACGGCATAGATCAAGGTGTCCGGGAAACCATGCTCGGCCGGCAGTCCGGTGAAGGCGCCCCAGACGCCCCAGAGCAGGGTCGAGATCAGTGCGTACGTGAGCCAGTTGCTCTGCATCGGAAGTCTTTCGTGGATCTGGAAGTCCCGTTTGGAACTTTCGAGCGAAAGCATAAACGAACGAAAACGAAAACACAACGACGAAAACGCCTTCGTATGCCAAATTCCGGAGGCGAGGGGTGAATCCCTATATAGCTCGCACCTCTCCCTCTATGTC
>NZ_JBFUMO010000171.1:0-10708 GCF_054049355.1 Roseateles sp. P5_E11
CCCTGGTTCTGCGGCTCGTCCTGGCACCAGACGATGTCGGTGGCGCTCGGGTACTTCTTCAACTCGGCCGCGAAGGCCTTGTGCGGGAAGGGGTAGAGCTGCTCGACGCGCACGATGGCCACGTCGGCGGACTTCTTCTCGGCCCGCGCCTTGACCAGGTCGTAATAGACCTTGCCCGAACAGACGATGACGCGCTTGACCTTCTCGGCATTCAGCGCGGCGTCCTGTTCACCGATGATGGTCTTGAAATCGCCCTTGGTGAAATCGGCCAGCGGCGAGGTGGCATCCTTCGCGCGCAGCAGGCTCTTGGGCGTCATGATGACCAGGGGCTTGCGGAACATGCGCAGCATCTGGCGGCGCAGCACGTGGAAGATCTGCGCGGCGTTGGTGGGCTGCACGACCTGCATGTTGTTGTCCGCGGCCAGCTGCATGAAGCGCTCCAGGCGCGCCGAGCTGTGCTCCGGGCCCTGGCCTTCGTAGCCGTGCGGCAGCATCATCGTCAGGCCGTTGGAGCGGCCCCACTTCACTTCGCCGGAGGCGATGAACTGGTCGATGACGACCTGGGCGCCGTTGACGAAGTCGCCGAACTGCGCCTCCCAGATCGTCAGCGTGTTGGGCTCGGCCGCGGCATAGCCGTACTCGAAGCCCAGCACCGCTTCTTCAGACAGGATGGAGTCGATGACGGTGAACGGTGCCTGGCCTTCGGCCACGTTCTGCAGCGGGATGTAGGTACCGGCGTCCCAGTTGGCGCGGTTCTGGTCGTGCAGCACGGCGTGGCGGTGCGTGAACGTGCCGCGGCCGCTGTCCTCGCCGGACAGGCGCACTGGGTAGCCCGAAGCCACCAGCGACGCGAAAGCCATGGACTCGCCCATGCCCCAGTCAATGTTGACTTCGCCGCGGCCCATCGTGGCGCGGTCGGCGTAGAGCTTGGCGACGAGGTTGTGGGCCGCGAAGTCCTTGGGCAGCGTCGTGAGCTTCTCGGCCAGGCGTTTCCACTCGGCCACCGGAATGGCGGTGTCACAGCTGTCGGTCCACTTCTTGCCCAGGAAGGGCGACCAGTCGGTGGCGAACTTGCTCTTGAAGTTGGTCAGCACCGGGTCGACGGTGTGGCGGCCTTCGTCCATGGCGGCGCGGTAGGCCTTGACCATGTCGTCCGGGCCTTCGGCCGGCAGCACGTTCTGCGCCACCAGCTTGTCGCCATAGACCTTGCGCGTGCCGGGGTGGGCGGCAATCTTCTTGTACATCAGCGGCTGGGTCAGCGCCGGCGTGTCCTGTTCGTTGTGGCCGAGCTTGCGGAAGCAGACGATGTCCAGGACGACGTCCTTCTTGAACTCGGCGCGGTAGTCCATGCACAGCTGCGTGGCCCAGACGACGGCCTCAGGGTCGTCGCCGTTCACGTGCAGCACCGGCGCTTCGATCATCTTGACGACGTCGGAGCAGTACCAGGTGGAGCGCAGGTCGCGCGGGTCGCTGGTGGTGAAGCCGAYCTGGTTGTTGATGAYGATGTGGACCGTGCCGCCGGTGCGGTAGCCGCGCGTCTGCGCCATCGCCAGCGTTTCCTGCACGACGCCCTGGCCACCGAAGGCCGCGTCACCGTGCACCAGCACCGGCAGCACCTGGGCGCCTTCGCTGTCGCCGCGGCGGTCCTGGCGGGCGCGCACGCTGCCTTCAACGACCGGGTTGACGATTTCCAGGTGGGACGGATTGAAGGCCAGGCTCAGGTGCACCGGGCCGCCAGGCGTGGACACGTCGGAGCTGAAGCCCTGGTGGTACTTCACGTCGCCGGCCGGCAGGTCTTCGGCAGCCTTGTGCTCGAACTCGGCGAACAGGTCGGCAGGCATCTTGCCCAGCGTGTTGACCAGCACGTTCAGGCGGCCGCGGTGGGCCATGCYGATGACGATTTCCTGCACGCCGCGCTCGCCGCCACGCTGGATCACTTCGTCCATCGCCGCGATGAAGCTCTCGCCGCCTTCCAGCGAGAAACGCTTCTGGCCGACGTACTTGGTGTGGAGATAGCGCTCCAGGCCTTCGGCCGCGGTCAGGCGGTCGAGGATGTGCTTCTTCTCTTCGGCCGAGAAGGTCGGCTTGCCGCGCGCCTTCTCCAGGCGCTCCTGCCACCAGCGCTTCTCGCCGGGGTCGGAGCCGTGCATGAATTCGGAGCCGATCGAGCCGCAATAGGTCTCGCGCAGGGCCTGCACGATCTGGCGCAGCGTCATCGTCTCGCCGCCGAAATAGCTGTTCACGGCGCTGAACGAGATGTCCATGTCGGACTCGGTCAGGTCGTAGAACGCCGGGTCCAGCTCGGGAATCTTGGGGCGCTCGGCGCGCTTGAGGGGGTCCAGCTCGGCCCAGCGGTTGCCGAGGAAACGGTAGGCCGCGATCAGCGACTGCACGTGCACCTGCTTGCGGGCGACGGCCAGATCGGCGCTGGAAGCCTTGTTGGCGAAGGCGTTGGCCTTGGCGCGCTGGGCGAATGATTCGACGACCGGCGCATGGGCCACGTCGCGCGCCTCGCTGCCATCCACCGCGGGGACATGCTGCAACGCGTCGAAATAGGCGCGCCAGTTGTCCGGGACGGAACCCGGGTTGTCGAGGTAGGCCTCGTACATCTCCTCCACATACGGCGCGTTTCCGCCGAACAGGTAGGAGTTGGACCTGTATTGCTGCATCATCTTTCGCTCACCTCATGCCCCGGTTTCCAGGGAGTTGGCTGGTTGAAGAACCTTCCGCGACACGGCTCGACCGGTTGGCGGATTGCGACCCACCTCTGCTGTTGCCAGGGGCAACTGCAAAAGGGACGGGAAGGAATAAAAGTATCAGGGGCGGACTCTAGCACTCCGGGTTTGCCCGACAAGGTGGACGGGGTGCGACAAAGTTCACGCACCGGGATGCAGCAAAGTTGACTGGCCCGTAAACTTGGTGGTCGCGCCAGCCCCGAGATTGAATGGTTGAACGCGAGGGACATTCAGGAGATCCCAGATGCAAGTCCAGGTCGTTGACTACCGCGCGCCCGACGCCGCGGAGAAGTTCACCCGCTCCCTGCACGAGACCGGTTTCGGCGTGCTGACCAACCACCCGATCCGCCAAACCCTGGTCGAGAAGATCTACGCCGACTGGCTGGCCTTCTTCAACAGCGAGGCCAAGCATGGCTACGCGTTTTCCAAGGAAACCCAGGATGGGTATTTCTCGACCGCCATCTCGGAAACCGCGAAGGGTTCCAAGCAGAAGGACATCAAGGAGTACTTCCACGTCTACCCCTGGGGCCGCATCCCCGAGCAGTTGAAGGAAGACGCCCTCACCTACTACCGCGAAGCCAATGCGCTGGCGGAGGAACTGCTGGGCTGGGTGGAGCGTTACACGCCGCCAGAGATCGCGGCCAAGTACCGCGAGCCACTGTCGAACATGATCCAGGGCAGCAGCAAGACCCTGCTGCGCGTGCTGCGCTACCCGCCGTTGACGGGCGAAGAGCCGGTGGGCTCCATCCGCGCCGCAGCGCATGGCGACATCAATCTGCTGACCATCCTGCCCGCCGCCAACGAGCCGGGCCTGCAGGTACTGGGCACCGACGGTGCCTGGCACGACGTGCCCTGCGACTTCGGCACGTTGACCATCAACATCGGCGACATGCTGCAGGAAGCCTCCGAGGGCTATTACCCGTCGACCCAGCACCGCGTGGTGAACCCGACCGGCGAAGGCGCGAAGAAGAGCCGCGTGTCGCTGCCGCTGTTCCTGCATCCGCGCGACAACGTCGTGCTGAGTGATCGCTATACGGCCGACAGCTATCTGAACGAGCGGCTGCGCGAGTTGGGCGTGAAGACCTGAAGGCCTGCCTTCAGTGCAAAGGGCGCCACGGGCGCTTGCCCGCCGCTACTTTCCGCTGGGTCGCGCTGCAAGCGCTCGGGCTGTCGGCCGGTCAACATAGCGCGCAAAGATCGTCTCAAGCGTGCCGTCGGTGCGCATCAGCTCGATCGCGTTGCGCATCTTGTCGACGTCGACGGCCGCAACCCGCTGGCGCGACAGCACGAGCCCCAGGACTGCGTTGTCCTGCGGCGCGAAGTCGAGGATTTGGACCTTTCCGTCCAGCTGGTTGCGCGTGAGTAGTGGGGCCCAGACCACCGGTTGGCTGAGGAAGGCATCGACGCGCCCTACAGCAAAGACTCTGGCGAGAACTTCCAGATCTGCCACTTCATCGATGCGGCCTTCGCGACGGAGCGATTCGATCCAGGGGTCCAGCGTTGCGCCATGGACAAAACCCTTGACTACACCCAGGCGCAGAAACTTTCGCGCCCGGAACTCGTCCATGGTCTTCGTCGTGGCAGCCAGCTCGTTGCGCACGATCAGGTAGTTGCGATTGTTCAGGACATAAGGAACGAAGTGCGCAAACCTCTGCCGCTCAGGCGTTTCTATGCCCGAGACCGTCATGTCAAGCGCACCCCCGGCCAGCGCCGTCCAGGTTCGCACGCGGGACTCCATGACTCGCACCAAGGAGCAGCCCGTGCGCCTGCTGACTTCCTCGACGACGTCGCGGTCGATACCGACGTAGTCGCCTGCGGCGTTCTTGAAATACAGCAAGCCCGTTTCGTAAAAGGCCACTTGATACGGCCCGCAGGGACTTTCATGGGCCTGCAGTCCAGCACTGGCGAACAGAGTCGCCACCAGACAAGTCAGGACCGGCTTCATCTCTTGAGTTTAGAACTCGGACGGCTGGAGGGTGGCCGTTGGCAGGGCCACTCATGGAGATGAAGCTCTCGCAAGCTCCATTGGCATCGCCTGGAGCGCCTGATACACCAGCAGCGACGCGTGCGCGTCGTTGGCCGCGTACTGCAGCTGCTGGGGGCTGAGCTTGCGGGTGGCCCAGTTGGAGGTGGTGACTTTCTTGGACTTGGGCATGCGCTGGCCCAGCACGATGGCGACGGCTGCCCTGAGGCCGACGGCCTGCTGGAAACCCAGTCGCCGCACCATGTGCGAAACATCGACCCCACCGCTGAGCTGCACGCCCAGCTTCCTGTGCAAGGGCACGCGGTCAGACACGATGCCGAACCCCACCTTGACGATGACCTCAGACTCAAGGATGGCGCGCAGGAAGCCTGCAGTCTCCGGCGCCTCCGTATGCACGATGAAGGCATGCCCGGCGGTCGCGAACTGCACGATGTGCGGCCCCGTCTGCTCGCCCCCAGCGACGAACATGGGCTTGCTCTCGGTGTCGAAGCCGACATGCCCGGCCAGGCGCAGTTCTGCTTCAGCGAAGTCGCATTGGTCCGCGTCGCGAAGCACGTGGATCCGGTCGAGCGGCAACGCGGGGTAAGGCGGCAACGCTGCTATCTGTTCGCTCGTGGGTCTCTCCATCGCTTCAGTATGACCTCCTCGTATCCACCGCAACCCAGTTGACCTCCCAGGTCACGCCCCCATCGGCTGAAAACGCCTGTTCGAAGCGACAGCGGTCGGTGCCGAGGGATTCAATGGCGAAGCGCACCAGGATCTGGCGGCCATTGAAGTCCTCGGCGCTGTAGAAGAGGCCACGTGGGCTGCCGCCGAAGCCACCCACCATCGGCGCGGCGAGCGTGCCCGATGCAGCGTTGGCGAAGTTGAGCGTCCACCTTTGCCGCTGCACCTCGAAGAGCCGCAGCGACAAGCCCTGGATGCGCCCCTCGGGGCCCGAGACGTCCAGTTCGACGAGATTCGCGCGACCGCCCAGCAGCGGGTGCACGAGGGTCGTGCCCGTGTACTCGGCCCAGGTGTCGGAACCGCTCAGGGGCCGCAGGCGGCGGCGCAGCGACGTGTACCACTTGCCGTGCTCGAATTCGAAGTCCTGCGGCGCGCCCGCCGGCGTTGCGGGCAGCGGCGGCGCGCTGGCTGCCGGTGCGGCGATGGCACTGGCGCCGGCGACAACGAGCAGGGAAGCGGCAGTGCGGCGGGTGTGTTGGGAAGGCATGAACTCGGATGGGTGACTAGACTGACCCGGTTCACTCTATGCAGCACCATGTCCACTGCCAAGAAGGCACCTGCAGGTAACCGTCCTCGCCCGGCGCGTGGCAACGCCATCCCCGGCTGCGCGCTGACGGCGGCGCTGGCGGCCATCGGTGGGCGTTGGAAGTTGTTCGTGGTGTACCGGCTGGCCGATGGCCCGCTGCACTTCGCGGCGCTGCGGCGCAGCCTGCCGGACGTGTCGGCCAAGGTGCTGGCGGAGCAGCTGCATGAGCTGCAGGCCGACGGCCTGGTGAGCCGCGAGCGCACGGGGCCTGTGCCGGCCGTTGTGCGATACGGGCTCACGCCGCATGGGCTGTCGGTGCTGCCGGTGGCCGAGGAAATCCGTCGCTGGGGCGCAGCGCATCAAGCCGCTTGCGCAACTGCCCCACTGGACGTCGGCGTCGACGCTCGCGCGACCTGCGTCGTCACCTCGCCATCACCACATGCATCGCCTGGCCCGAGCTTTCGCACTCGGTGACGCGCCAACCGAGGGCCGGCATGTCCAGGCCACCCAGCAGCGACTCGCCGCTGCCCAGCAGCACCGGCGAGATGGCCAGGTGCATCTCGTCGATCAGACCGGCCTGCAGATACTGACGAATCGTCTGAGCACCGCCGCCGATGCGCACGTCCTTGCCCGCGGCGGCGTGCTTCGCCTGCCGCAGCGCGGCTTCGATTCCGTCCGTCACGAAATGGAAGGTCGTGCCGCCTTCCATCTGCAGCGGCGGCCGGGCGTGGTGGGTCAGCACGAACACAGGTACGTGGTAAGGCGGATTGGCACCCCACCAGCCCTTCCAGGTCTCGTCGGGCCAGGGGCCGCGCACGGGGCCGAACATGTTGCGGCCCAGGATCCAGGCGCCGACACCCTCGAAGCTGCGCACCGCGAAGCGATCGTCGGCACCGGTGCTGCCGCCTTCGCTGCCGAGCATCTGCTTGAAGGTGCGCGTCGGGAACATCCACTCGTGCAGTTGCTCGCCGCCCGCGCCCAGCGGCGCCTCCAGGCTCTGGCGCGGCCCTGCCGCGAAACCGTCGATGGAAATGCTGAAGGCGGCGACTCTGACCTTGGACATCTTGAACTCTCCTGTCGTGCGGTGTGGTGGGAGGGACGGTGCCTGCGTGGAGCCTAACGTCTCGCAGCGTGGACTCAAGCGCCGGGCAACCGCAGGCCGCACAAGCCGGCCACGATGAGTGTCGATACCGCGGCCGCGGCGATCAAACCCGCCATCCAGCCGCGGTTGACGCTCGCCGGCCGCCAGCCATGCGCCAGCAGCACGCTGCGCAGGCCGCTGCACAGGTGGGCGAGCACACAGAACACGCCCAGCGCATAGTGCGGCAGCAGGCGGATGTTCCACGCGTCCAGCAGCAGGCCCTGCGGCGCGCCCGAGGCCCAGGCCCAGTCGGTCTCGATGCCTCGCAAGGTGCGCGCCGACACCAGGGCCGAGTTCATGTGAGTGAGCAGGAAGAAGCCGAGATAGACACCTGTCATCACTTGCACGGCGCGGTAGACATCCATGCGCAACCGGCTCCAGCGCCAGGCCAGCCACGCGCCAAGGCAGAGCTGCAGCAACAGCAGCGCCACCAGCATGGCTTCGACCGCGGGCATGCGGTAGACGCCGCGCCCAGCCTTCATGACGGCCGCATGCGCTTGCGGGCCCAGCAGCCCGAACAGGTGGTTGACGAGGTGAAAGCCGATGAAGGCCAGCACCATCGCCGCCACCACGCCATGGGCAGCGCGCGCGGTCATGTCCGCCGGCGGGGCGGTCACGGGCTCGGCCCTGCGGGGGGCCGCCCACGCCCACAGGCCAGCGGCCAACCATGCGGCCACCCAAGCCAGCGGCTCGGAGATCGGGCGGCCCAGCACGCCCAACAGGAAGGCGCAGAACACGAACAGCGGCGGCGCCGCGACGCCCAGCAGGGCCAGTCGGCGCGCCCGGAGTTCGAAGACCGAGCGGGGCGCCGCGCGGGCCGCGCGCAGCCACAGCAGCGCGGCGACCAGTGGCATCGCGAAGGCGGCCAGCAGCGGCAGCGCCGCGAGAGGCCATTGCGGGCCGACGGCATGGAAGGCCCGCAGCCAGAACGGGTAGCTCATCGCCGCGAGGGCCGGCGCGAGTGCGAGGGCCTGCCGGGCCGCGGAGAGCGGTGCCCTGGCGCCCATGTCGGCGGTGGAGGATCGAAGCTGCGTGTCCATGACCCAGACTCTCCCGGAGAATGGCCCGATCCAACAGAGCCAAATCCGCGCGAATTGACTGGGCCATGAGCGCACCGCCATCACTCTCCCCGCTGGATGCGCTATGCCTCGAAACCGCGTCGGCCCAACCGTTGCAGGACCAGGTCTACCAGCGCATCCGTGAGGCCATCGCCGACGGGCGGCTGGCGCCGGGCGAGCGCCTGCCGTCCACGCGCAGCCTGGCCGCCCAGTTGAATGTGGCCCGCGGCACCGTTGACGCAGCCTATGGGCGGCTGGCCGGCGAGGGTTGCATCCTTGGGCGCGGTGCTGCCGGCACCGTGGTGGCGCCTGACCTGAAGCCGGGCAGCCTGGTGGCGGGCGCGACGCCCGCGATCGCGCAGGTAGCGGCCTTCATGCTGCCCGACGACTACCTCTGGCCCTTTCGCGGCGGCCTGCCGGCGCTGGACCTGTTCCCACGCACGCTCTGGGCCAGCCTGACGGCCGGCGCGGCACGGCGTCTGGACGCGCAGCGCTTCTGCTACCCCGACCCGCGCGGCCTGCCGGAACTGCGCGCCGCCATCGCGGCCTACCTGCTGGTGTCGCGCGGCATTGCGTGCGACCCCACTCAGGTCTTCGTCACGGCCGGCTACCAGGCCGCGCAGCAACTGGTCGTCGGCCTGGTGGCGCCGCCTGGCACGGAAGTCTGGTTCGAAGATCCCGGCTACCGCTTCGCCCGGCGCGCGCTGGAAGCGGCGCAACTGCAGTTGACCTTCATCCCGGTCGATGCGGCCGGCCTGGACGTGGCCTATGCCCGGCAATACCACCCGGCCGCCCGGCTCGCCGTCGTCACGCCTGGCCACCAGAGCCCGCTGGGCGTGGCGCTGTCACTCCAACGCCGCCAGGCGCTGCTCGACTGGGCCCAGGCCGCCGACGCCTGGGTGCTGGAAGATGACTACGACAGCGAATTCCACTACGTCGGCCGCAAACCGGCAGCACTGAAAAGCGTCGACCGGCGCGACCGGGTGTTCTATGCCGGCAGCTTCAGCAAGACGCTGTTCCCCGGGCTGAGGCTGGGCTATCTCGTCGCACCCGCGGCCTGGGTCGAGGCCACGGCCGCCGCCTGCGAACTGTCCCACCGCGGCCATGCCCAACAGGAACAGGCCGCCCTGGCCGCCTTCATGGCCGGTGGCCACTACGCCCGGCACCTGCGCCGCATGCGGCTTCGCTATGCCGAACGCAGCGTGGCGCTGACCCGCGCTCTCCAAGCTGAGTTCGGCAACGGCATCGCGCTGGCGGCTCCCGAGGGCGGCCTCACGCTGCTGGCCCGCTTCCCCGGACACGAGCCGGACACCGGCCTGGTCCTGCGCGCCCGCGCTCAGGGCCTGGCGCCGTCGGCGCTGTCCGCCCATGCCGTGCAGCACGAGGCCGGCCAGGGCCTGTTGATCGGCTTCACCAATGTCAGGACCGAACAGGCGAGCGAGGTGGCAAGCCGATTGCGGCAGGCGCTGCGGTCCGGGCCATCTTCTGGCCCATGATTCAACCCATGGGCCAGACACGGATCATCCAAATCCACCCCGGCGCGCCGCCCAAGCCCGCGTTCGGCCAGGCTTGCAACGGCTGCGGCGTCTGCTGCCTGGCCGAGCCCTGCCCGCTCGGCGTCGTGCTGAGCCGGCGCCTCAAAGGTGCATGCGTCGCACTGCGCTGGGRCGGCGCACGCTATGTGTGCGGCGCACTAGCGGCGCAACCGAGCGGCTTCATCGGGAAGTTGGGCGGCTGGCTGGTGAAGCGCTGGATCGCCGCGGGTGCCGGTTGCGATTGCTCACTAGAACCCGAGGGAAAACCGTAGCCGGCACCCCCGGGGTCGCGGCTAGTATTTTTGGCTTCTGCCGTCCTGCCATTCTCAAGGAAAGCCGCATGAAATCTCTGCTCCGACTCCTGCCCCTGCTGGCCGCACTGACGCTGGGAGTGGCCACTGCCGCCCCACTGCGCTGGGCCGCACAAAACGACATCCTGACGCTGGACCCGCACTCGCAGGACCACAACACCTCCAACGCCATCGGCACGCACATCTACGAGGGGCTGACGCGGTTGAGCAAGGAGTACCGCCCCGAGCCGTCGCTGGCGACCAAGTGGACCTACCTCTCCCAGACCCAGGTGCGCTTCGACCTGCGCAAGGGCGTCAAGTTCCATGACGGCTCGCCCTTCACGGCCGACGACGTCGTCTTCAGCTTCGGCCGCATCACCCAGCCCCAGGRCACCAAGCAGACCTATGTCTCGGGCATCAAGGAGGTCAAGAAGATCGACGACCACACCGTCGACTTCATCCTTGAGGCGCCGACGCCGATGCTGCTGCAGAACATCATCAGCTTCCCCATCATGAGCAAGGTCTGGTCAACCAAGAACAACACGACCAACACGCAGGACTACAAGGCCAAGGAAGAGAACTTCGCGAGCCGCAATGCCAATGGCACCGGGCCCTACAAGCTGGTGAGCTGGCAGCCCGACCAGGCCGTCAAGATGGTGGCCAACAAGGACTGGTGGGACAAGAACCCGGGCAATGTCACCGAGCTGAGCTAT
>NZ_JBFUMO010000172.1:0-10708 GCF_054049355.1 Roseateles sp. P5_E11
CTTCTGAAGTAGTCTCCGGCAGGAGGTTGACTTCTGTGGATGTGCTCCAACTCGATGTCTCCGGCCGACCCCAGGCCTGGATCACGACCCGTGAAGCGGCCGTGATCTACGCTTGCGACGGCGTGGCCTGGACGCTGGGCGACCCCTGCCAGGTGCTGCGCGGGGGCTGGCAGCGCATCTCCGGGCGCCAGTCGCGCATCGAGGTCCACCCCATCATTGCCGTGCGTGGCGCCGTTCCCAGCCGGGCCTGGCGCCAGGCGCCGGCGCTGACCAACAGCAAGTTGTTCGTGCGCGACCGCTTCGTCTGCGCCTACTGCGGCCACCACTGCCTGCCCGAAGACCTGACACGCGAGCACATTCACCCGACGTCGCGCGGCGGCTACGACACCTGGATGAACTGCATCACCGCTTGCCGGCCCTGCAATGGCCGCAAGGGCAACCGCATGCCGGAGGAGGCGCACATGAGCCTGCTCTACCTGCCCTATGTGCCCAGCCTGCACGAGGACATGATCCTGCGCGGCCGCCGCATCCTGGCCGACCAGATGGAGTTCCTGCTCGCCAGCGTGCCGCGCAGCTCGCGCCTGCATGGGTGATGCGGGTCATTCCCGTTGACCGCCAACGGTAAAGAGTTGTAGTCGGGGGCATCGAGCCGTCAACGGCGAGACAATTGGCGACGTTGGGCTGCCGGTTTGCCCAAGGAGTATTCGAATGTCCAAGCTCATGACCTCCCTCACCCTGGCTGCGGCCCTGGTGCTTTCGGCCTGCTCGACGACCAGCCCCGACGTCGTCCAGCGTGGTGACGCGCAACGCATGTCCCAGATCCAGGACGCCACCGTGCTGTCCTCCCGCCCCGTCACCGTCGACGGCTCGCAGAGCGGCGTCGGCGGCGTGGCCGGTGGCGTGACCGGCGCGATTGCCGGCAGCTCGGTCGGCGGCCGCCGTGAAGGCGCGGTCGTTGGCGTCATCGGTGCCGTCGCCGGCGCCGTCATCGGCAACGCCATCGAGCGCTCGGCGACCAAGGAAGATGCTCTCGAAATCATCGTCCAGCTGCGCAACGGCGAGCGCCGCGCGATCGTCCAGGCCAAGGGCGCCGAAGCCTTCAACAGCGGTGACCCCGTCGTCCTCGTGACGACCGGCGGCAAGACCCGCGTGCAGCGCGCCCCGGCCGTCGTGCCGGCCGCTCCGGCCACCAACGGCTGACGCTCACAGGCCGGCTTGTCTCCAAGGGGGGACAATCCGGCCCATGAGCATGAAGAAAACCGATCTTGAACGGCTCGCCGGCCTGAAGCTGGACAGCGCGATGCGCGGCAAGGCGGCCCCCGGCCGCTTCGGCCAGGCCGCTGCCGCCCTGCCTGACCGCAAGGCCCAGCGCAAGCTGGACGCCGCCGCCGGCCTCGTTCCCTTTGCCTGCAAGTTGCCTGCTGAACTGACCGAGCAGTTGCGCGAACGCGCCACCGGCCGTGAAGGCGGCATCAATGCGCTCGTCGCCGAGCTGCTGGCCAAGGGATTGAAGGCATGACTGATCTGGACGAACCCGTCTTCGAGGCGCGCCTATGGCGCGACAACGGCTGGACGGCCCAGGTCATCAAGAACGAAGACGACGAAGGCTGGGCTGTCGCGATGTTCAAGGCCGGCGAAAGCGAGCCGGCCCTGGTCGGCCCCTGGACCATGGGGCGCGACAAGAAGAATCCCAAGCCACTGGACGTCAACGCCTTCAACACGCTGGTTAAGACGGCCTCCGAGGTCCTCCGCCGCCATGAGCAGCAACTGCACGCCCAGCTGAACAAGGCGCTCTATGTGGCGCGCGATGGCAACTGGCTGAAGATCACGCTGGAGATCGTGCCCGCCGAAGACGATCCCTATGCCTGGCTGGCAGCCTTCGATGCCGCAGGCGAGCGCCTGGCGCAGGTCAAGGTCGCCGCCGGCTTCAAGCTCAGCCAGGCGTCCGCCGAAGCCTGGGTGGACAACGACTATGAGCGTCCCGCAGGCCGAGATTGAAGGTCCGATTGCGGCCAGACGCAGCCCGGCCGTGTCTGAAGAATGGCGTGCATCCACCCCTTGGAGCACACCATGTCCTTTCGCATCACCGGGCTGTCCGCCCAACCCTTCCAGCACCTCTTCGGCCTGAGTGACGCAGCGCTGGCCGACCATGGCGCGCTGCGCCATCGCGGCGCGGGCCTGCCCGACCGCGTCGAACTGCGCGACACCACTGAGGATGAGTCCGTGCTGCTCATCAACCACGAGCACCAGCCTGCCGACACGCCCTACCGCTCCCGCCACGCCATCTACGTGCGCGAACAGGCCGGAGAAGCTTTCGACGCCATCGACACCGTGCCCGACGCATTGCGCAGCCGCCTGCTGTCACTGCGCGCCTTCGATGCAGCGGGCCTGATGATCGATGCGGACATCGTCGACGGCGCAGCCATCGAAGGCCTCATCGAGCGCCTGCTGTCCCAGCCCGAGGTGGACTACATCCACGCCCATTACGCACGACGCGGCTGCTATGCGGCGCTGATCCGGCGCACCTGATCCCGCTCCCCCCGAGTCGGGGGACACCCCCAAGTTCGAAGCCCACGGCGCGGACCGGCGGCGGATAGATTGCGCCGAACCCCACCGGAGACGCGCGATGACTTCGATGCCCCGCCTGCCGCTGCTCGCTGCCGCCGCCTTGCTGACGGTCGCGCCCGCCTGGGCCGCCACGCTGTACACCTTGCCCGCGCCGACGGCCACGTTGGACACCACGGTCTCGGTGACCGCCAATTTCGCCGCTGGCGCCGGCGCCGGCCTGATCGATTTCACGCTGGCCGGCTACGCCACGCTGGACGGCGACAACGGCTACATCGACATCCTGCGCGTGACGCTGAACGGCAGCGAAGTGTTCAGCGGCACCTGGAATCTCGGCGGCGGTGGCGCCGACCGCGTGCTGTTCAACCCGAACGGCGCCACGGTCGGTGCGGTGGTCAACCAGCAGCTGACGATCAGCCTCCCCGTCACGCTGGCCGCGGGCAGCAACCAACTGGTCTTCAGCATCGACAGCCCGACGAGCTTTGAAGGTTCAGACCGTGCCGGCTTCCAGGGCCTGGGCGACGAGGGCTGGGGCTTGAATGCCGCAACGGTGACCGGCGCGACTGCCCCGGTGCCCGAACCCGCCAGTGGCGCGCTGCTGCTGGCCGGCCTGGGCGTATTCGGCTGGCTGGCCAAGCGCCGGCGCTAAGCCAGATCCACGACGATCAAGGCGGCTTCATCCCGCGGCAGCGTCAGCACGCAGTGGCCATCCGGCGCAATGACGACGCTGGCCCCGAAACCGCGCTGCTCGGGTGCGTTCAGCGATTCGGGCCAGTTGCTCTGCAGCACCCAGGCGCCCAGCTCGCGCGCCAGTGCCKCGGCACCACTGCGATAGGCCTTGCACAGCGCCGCCTGCTCGGCGTCGGATTCGCTGATGTAGCTGGGCCAGAAGATCACGCRTGGCCCCGAGCCAATGGCCGCGGCGCGCAGCTCCGGTAGCAGCGCTGCGCCGTCCAGCGTCTCGCGGCACAGCACCGACGTCGCCAGCACGCCGCCGATCGCCGTCCAGCCGCGTTCATCACCCCGCGCGAAGAAAGTCGCCTCGCTGTCGGTCAGCCCGCGCTTGTGCACGCGGCCCAGCTCGCGGCCCGCGGCGTCGATGTAGAGATGGCTGTTGAACACCGCGCCGTCCACGCCCAGTGTCGGCACGCCCACGGCCGCCGCGATGCCGAGCCGCGCGCAGGCCGCACGCAGTTGCGCCTCGGCATCGGTCAGCGCCCGTTCATCGAGCAGTTCAGGCACGCGGCGGTGAAAGCCCGTCAACGCCAGCTCGGTGCCGACGCAGCCCTGGGCACCGGCCGCTGCGGCCGCCTCCAATGTGGCCAGCGTCTCGGCCAGGCTGGCCTGCAGCGTCCAGTGCATGCGCGGCTGGCTGACCGCCCAGCGCGGGGCGCCCGTCAAGCCGCGATCTCGAAGGTCAGCCCGGCGCGTTCATGCAGGCGGCGCACCAGGGCCAGCCCCATGGCACTGCCCGGCGTCCAGATGCCGCCCGGCGTCGCGTCGCGGCCCACGTCCTGCACGAGGCACAGGGCCGTCTCACTGATGAGCTTGCAGGTCGAGCCATAGCCGGGGTCGCGGTCGCCCTTGACGACGGCGCGCAGCAGCTCGCCACCGGCCGACCTGCCGGTGAACCAGAGCTCATAGTGCCCGGCCTCGCGCGCCGCCTTGTCCGGCCCGTCGCCGGGCTGGGTCAGCACGAAGCGGCGCAGCAGGGCCCGTGTCGGCGTGAAGCCCAGGGCCAGGTTCTGCAGCCTGGTGAAGCGGGCCAGCGCGATGGCCTTCTTGCGCCCCTTGTCGGCCTGGCCGGGCTTGCCGGTCAGCAGCTTCTCGCTGTAGATGAAATCGGCGCCCCAGGGGTGGCCGCGCAGCGCGTTGCTGCGGTGCACGTTTTTCGTGTTGATGGTGGCCATGAAGAAGGGACCGCTCCAGCGGTCGGCCCAGTCGTCGAAGTCCGCGGCCTGACCGCCGGGCTGGCGCGGGCCCTTGAGACCCGGTGTCAGCGCAAACGGGTTGGCCATCACCTTGATGAGCCCCGGCTCGCGCTTCACGGCCTCGATGGTTTCCATCATGCTGGCCAAGGTGCCGCCCGAGGCCGTGCCCTTGACGCGGGCGACGCGGCCACGCACTTCCGGTAGCGGCGCGCCGAAGCGCTTTCGCGCTTCGGCCTGCAGATAGACGACGCCCAGGTCAAAGGGGATGGAATCGAAGCCGCAAGAGAAGACGATGCGCGCGCCGCTCTTCTGCGCCAGTGGCGTGAGCTTGTCGATCATCTTCGCCATCCACAGCGGCTCGCCGCAGAGATCGACGTAATCCGTGCCGCCCTCGGCGCAGGCCGTCGCCAGCGGTTCGCCATGCAATTGGTAAGGCCCGACCGTCGTGATGACGCAGCGCGTGCGCGCCACCAGTGCCTTCAGCGCTGCAGCGTCGTTCGCATCGGCCTTGAGCAGCGCGACGGACGGCGGCAGGTGCAACTCGTCGCGCACCTTGCCCAGCTTGTCCAGGCTGCGCCCGGCAATTGCCCAGCGCGCGCCACCGGCCCCGCTCAAGTGCAGGTATTCCGCGACAAGACGGCCCGTGAAGCCGGTCGCACCGAAGACGATCAGATCGAATTCACGGTTGTTGTGGCCAGCGGAGCTCACTTGTCCTTGCCTTTCATCGCCATCCACTCGCTGCGCAGCAGCGACAGCGAATGGCAGTCCACATACTCACCACCGACAAACACGACGCCGCGCTGGATGCCCTCGTGCGTGAAGCCGCACTTCTCCGCCACACGCCGGGACGCATGGTTGTGCACCGACATGCCGCAGGACAGCCGGTTCACCGGCCAGTTCTCGAACAGATAGTCCACCAACAGCGCGGCAGCCTCCGAAGCCAACCCGCGGCCGCGCATCGCGACGTCGGCCAGCGTCCAGCCGATCTCGCGCGCCGTCGTGTAGCGGGCCGCGGCGAAGTGCACCACGTCACCGATGACGCTGCCGTCGTGCAGGTGACAGATCAGCAGGCGCTCGGCGTCCTCGTTGGCGAAGCCGTTGTCCTTCCAGCGCTGGTCCACAGCATGCGGCGTCATCATGCGCGAGCCGAGGTAGGGGCCGCGCACCTGCGGGTCGCCCACGGCGCGCTTGAGCCAGGGCAGATCGTCTTCCGTCACATAACGCAAGCCGACGTGTTGGCCTCTCAACATGAGCTCGGTTCCTTGAATGAGAAAGCCCGGCCGAGGCCGGGCTCCGGGGCATTGTGATTCAGTTGAAGTAGGGGCGCTCGTGGCTCTGGAGCAAGCGCTTGGCGGCTTCCCGCCAAGCTGGCGGCGCGCGGCCACCCAGGCGCACTGTGGCCATGCTGTAGGCTTGGCCGCGCAGCTCGGGCAACAAACCTTGCAGATGCTTTTCAGCGCTGGCCAATGCGGCAGTGCTGCCCAGCGCGTTGCGAAAGGCTTCGAGCTTGCGGATCTGGTCGGGCTCGATGCCGGCACTGGCCATGGCCGCGGCGGGCAGCGCAGGCGCGGGCCGTCCCTCGCGGTCGGCCAGGGCCAGCGCCGTCCAGTAAGTCAGCTCGTCCAGGCCGTCGTCGGGAGGCAGGGTCGCGACACGCCGGCGCAGGTCGGCCGAGGCGCCGTCGGACGCCGCAGCCAGACGCAGTAGATGCKAAGAAGGCGCGGCGTCGACGCTGGCCGCCTTGTCCGGTTCTCCGGCCGCGAGCCTGGCGAAGGCCTCGGGCTCGGAGACCAGCGCGCGTGCCCGCACCTGGTAGCCGAGTGCGCCCAGCAACCGACTCGGCGGGCCGATGCGCTCGGCCTCGACACCCAGCTCCTTTTCGCCAAGCAAGCGACGCAGCCGGTTGGCCTCGATGCTGGCAAACGGCGCCAGTGCGGGCTCCACACGCGCCAGCTCATAGTCACGCAGCGCCACGCGCCAGTTGGCATTGCCGGCTTCGGCCTTGGCCGCGCCATAGGCCAGCCAGGCGTGCTGGGGGAAGCGCGCCAGGCCTGCCAGCAGCGCGGCGTCACGCAGTGGACCTTCGGGCAAGCACCGTGCGGCCAAATAGACCGAATGGCCGTCGGCTACCGGCGCGGCCGCGCGGCCGCCGAGTTCGTCACACAAACGCGTCTTCTCGTCGGCGGGCAAGGTGTCCATGCGTTCGCGCAGCAGCTCGATGCCTGCCGGCTCGCGTGACAGAGCCGCGGTCAGCACCTTGTCGTGGGCCGGCTGGCCGCGCAGCAGGCGCAACCAGGCGTAGCGCACGGGCGAATCGCGGCGGTCCCAAAGCAGATGCTGCTCGCTCAAGCGCTCGACCACCGCTGCGTCGTCACGCAGCAGGCTGAGCTGCATGGCCGGGGCCACATCCGCTGCGCTGTAGAGCACGTGGCGGATTTCGGTCTGCCCCTGCTTGACCGAGACGCTCTGCGGCGGATCGCCAAAGAAGACATCGGCCTGGCTGCTCGACCAGCGCGGTGCGCCAAGCACCCTGGGCGGCACTTGCCCCGCGTCGCGGCCATAGGTGTAGGTCAATTCCACCAGCGGCGCGGCGCCGGCGACGTTGTAGATCGGCTGGCCCGGGCCGTGCTCCAGGGCGACCTCGAAGCGCTCGATGAGCTCACCCTGCTCCGTCTCGGCACTGATGGGGAGATGAGCGTCCGGCGCCTGGCCGACGGTCGCCGAACCAAAGGCGGGTAATGTGATCGCGCCCGCTCCGCCAACGCGCACGCGCACCGGGCGGTCGAAGCCGTTGAGCACCTGCACACTGATGTCGCCATAGCCACCGCCAAAGCCGAGCACGCCGACGACGATGCCGCCCGCCACGGCGATACGCGCCGCAGCCGCGCCGCGGCCTTGTGCGGCCAGGAAGCGCGCCCACGGGCTGGGACGCAGGTCGCGCGGGCGCTCGGCGCCTTCGAGCAGGGTGGCGTAGCCGCGCGGCGTGGACGGCACCGTCGCCTCGCCGGCGGGCTCCTTGGCAGCCGTGCGGCTTTCCGCGGCCAGCAGTTCCGCCAGCACGGCACCACGCAGCCCATTGAGGGCGCGTTCCGCCAGGTCCATCCAGCTGTCGATGACGCCGAGCCAATCGCCCAGATGGCTGATGTCGGGCGGACCGAGCTTCAACTCACCCAGCGCGGCGACCCAGCTGTCGACCTGCAGCCGCTTGCAGGTGGCTTCATCCAGCACCACGTCAGGGGCTTCGGCATAGAACTGCTGCAGCGCGTGATGCAGCCGGCCGCCGGCATCTCGCACGCGCATGCGACCGGCATCGCTGATCCGGCCCGTGGTCTCGACGCGAACCGTGTGCGCCAGCATGCCGCGCAGGTCGCGCAGATTGGCGGCGGTGTGCTCGGCGTAGTGCAGCTGAGCGAGCAAGCCGCGCAGCCGCGCCTCGCTGCCGTCGCCCAGTGCCCGCGCCAATGCGAGATGGGTCTCGCGGGCAATCTGGTCGTGGCGGCGCAACTCGGCCAGCAGCTCGGCATGCTCGGCCGGCTCCTTGTCGGCGTCGATGCGGCGCCAGCGCCGCACGGCCTCACCCAGGCTGGCTGGATAGAGGGCGGCAAGGCGCTGGATACCCTCCGCCTCCTCGGGCAGGTCGCCAACCAACTGGCCGGGCTCGGCCGCATGGCGGGTCAGTGCGCGGCCCAGATAGGCGCCGCGGTAGCGCGGCTGCAGCAGCTCGCCGCCGAAGCGCTCATTCAGCGCTTCCTGCAAGGCCGCCGCGTCCATGGGCTTGGCGGACTCGGGCGCCTCGATCAGCCGGCGCGTGACTTGCTCGCGCAGCGTGGCGGCGTTCTCGAACAAGGTCCAGGCACTGCGCTCATCAACCTCGCTGGCCTTGTAGTTTGTCTTGGCACGCGCCTCGCGCTCATGGTTGAGCGGATGGGTGCGCCACATCTGCGGCACGGCGCTGTCGGCGGTGTCGAACAGGCGGTTGGGGCCGCCCTGTGCGACCGGCACCCGGCCATAGTCGGCGTCATCCAGCATGCGACCGGTGCGCTCGGCGATAGCTCCCTGCAGCGCGAACAGGTCGCCCACCCATTGCTCCTTGACCCGCAGCTCGCCCGCCACGCCGGCGGCACGGTCCCAGTCGATGTCGGCCGTCTGCAGCTTGTAGAGGGCGTGCACCAGCGCATCGCTGCCGGTCAGCGCGACGGCCACCGCGTCGGCGCCGTACTCCATCTCGCGGCCCAGGCTGCGCTGCAGCAGCTGCACACCGGTGAAGACGCTGTCCACCAGGCTGCGGATGGCCCAGACGATGACGCTGAGCACCCAGCCGACCCAGGCGATGCGGAAGTCGAAGCGGGACAGGGCCTGCAGGAAGTTGTCCAGCATGTCGCGCTGCGCCACCAGCCGCGCGGCGATCTGCTGGGCCACGTAGACCCAGCGGCCCACGGCCATGGCACGCTGCGCGAAGTGGCCGAATTCGTGCGCCAGCACCGCGCGCAGTTCGCTGCGGTTCAGCACATTGACCAGGCCCAGGCCGATCTCGAGGTTCTTCTTCGTCGGCCACAGCAGGTTCAGCGGCGACAGGTCGTAGAACACCGCCGCGTTGACGCGCGCCGACACCAGCACACGGTGCGGGCGCGGTGCGCCGACAGCATCGGCAATGGCGTTCAGCTCGACGAACAGCGCGGGCTGGTCGGTGCTTTGGATCTCCAGGCTATGGTCTTCGGCGCGGCGCTGGCGGAAGAACAGCGCCTTCAGCATGAAGACGGCCAGCAGCGCCGCGCACAGCGCCACGAGGAAAGCCCAGAAGCCGTCGCTGCGGCCGGCGAATGCGCTCTGGCCCAGCCGCCACGCCGTCCAGGCGAACCAGCCGGCCAGACCGAAATAGATGCCGAGGAAGGCGACCAGCGAGGCCACGGCGCCCCAGGCCCGCAGTTGGTAGCTGCGCGGCGTGGGCGTCGGCTTGACGGACGGCAGCGGCCCGACAGGGTGTGAGTGTTGCAAGAGATCCTCCCTTCACGCGCCGGGGCTCTGTGGCCCCTGGGCGCTCATCGATGGCTTAGAAGTGAATCCCTCGCATCATTTGCTGCATCGCGATGGCCTCGGGCGACAGCCCCGACTTGCCCGACTTGTCGCCCTTGGCGGCCGAGCTGTCGGGGAACATGCGGAAGGTCGTGTTCATGACGATCTGCGCGATGCGTGGCGCCGCGGCGTGCAGCATCTCGCCCGAGATGCCCAGGCGCGTGGCGATGCGCACCGGCTTGTTGATGCAGGCCTGCGCAATCATGTCGCCGGCCTCCTCGGGCGCCAGCGTCGGCACGTTCTTGTAGATCGCGGTCGGCGCAATCATCGGCGTGCGCACCAGCGGCATGTTGATGGTCGTGAAGGTCACGCCGGTGTCGGCGAACTCGCTGGAGGCGCAGCGCGTCCATGCGTCCAGCGCGGCCTTGCTGGCCACGTAGGCGCTGAAGCGCGGCGCATTGGTCAGCACGCCGATCGAGCTGATGTTGACGACATGGCCCTTCTTCTTGGCCACCATGCCGGGCAGCAGGCCCATGGTCACGCGCAGGCAGCCGAAGTAGTTCAGGTCCATCGTGCGCTGGAAGTCGTGGAAGCGGTCGTAGCTGCTCTCGATGGCGCGGCGGATGGAGCGGCCGGCGTTGTTGATGAGGAAGTCGACTCCGCCGAACTCTTCGGTGCACCACTGGATCAGCCCGGCGCAGCCGGCCTCGTCGGCGATGTCGCAGGCATAGCTGTGGATCTGCGCGTCCTTGCCCGCCGCAGCCTTGATCTCCTTGACCGCTTCGGCCAGCTTGACCTCGTCACGCGCGCAGATCAGCGTGATGGCGCCGGCCTCGGCGAACTTGATGGCCGCAGCCAGGCCGATGCCCGAGGAGCCACCGGTCACCAGCACCACCTTGCCGCCGGTCGCGCCGCGCAGCGAACGGTCGATGAACAGGGCGGGATCGAGATGACGCTCCCAGTAGTCCCACAGCCGCCAGGCGTAGTCGTTCAGGTCGGGGCAGGCGATGCCCGAGCCCTTGAGCGCGGCCTCGGTGTCGCGGCAGTCGAAGCGGGTCGGATAGTTGACGAAGGTCAGCATGTCCTCGGGGATGCCGAGATCCTTCATGACCGCGTTCTTGATGCGGCGCACCGGCGCCAGCGCCATCAGGCCCTTCTTGACGCTCTTGGGAATGAAGCCCATCAACGCGGCGTTGATG
>NZ_JBFUMO010000173.1:0-10631 GCF_054049355.1 Roseateles sp. P5_E11
CGATGAGACTGACCTCCCCCGCCCTGCTCGCCGCAACCCTCGCCCTGGGCGCCGCCGCTGCCTCGGCTCACCCGGTGACCTATATCGGCACGCTGAGCAACCTCGGTGAACCTGCCGCGGCGGCCGGATCGCTCGGCACGGGCACGGTCAGTGTGATCTTCGATGACGACACCTTCTCGATGAAGGTGAACGTGACCTTCAGCAATCTGACCGGCAGTGTCACGGCCAGCCATATCCACTGCTGCACGGCGGCGGCCGGGGGGGGCTCGGCGGGCGTCGCGACGCCGGTACCGAGCTTCCCGGCCTTTCCCTCGGGCGCGGGTGTCATGTCGGGCACTTATTCGATGACCTTCGACATGACGCAGACATCGAGCTGGAACCCTGCCTTCGTCACGGCCAATGGCGGCAATGTGTCGAGCGCCTTTGCCGCCTTCGCGACCGGCCTGGCCGACGGCAAGGCCTATCTGAACATCCACTCCACGCTGTCCACCGGCGGCGAGATCAGGACCTTCCTCGTGGCTGCACCGGTACCTGAGCCCGAGACTTACGCGCTGATGCTGGGCGGCTTGGGCGCGCTGGCCCTGCTGGCCCGCCGGCGCAGGCGCTGAGAGGCTCTCAGCCGGCCGCTGCGATGAGTTCGTCCGCCCGCACCTGGGCGGCCGTGAAGTCCAGCGCGCCGGTGTAGATGGAGCGGCCGCAGATGACGCCCTCGACGCCGTCGCCCATGACGGCGCACAGGCGCTCGATGTCGGCGATGTCCGAAAGGCCACCCGAGGCGATCACCGGGATGGTGAGCGCCTGGGCCAGCTTGACGGTGGCCTCGATGTTGATGCCGGTCAGCATGCCATCGCGGCCGATGTCGGTGTAGATGACGCCTTCGACGCCGTAATCCTGGAACTTCTGCGCCAGGTCGATGACCTCGTGGCCGGTCAGCTTGCTCCAGCCGTCGGTGGCAACCTTGCCGTCCTTGGCGTCCAGGCCCACGATGATGTGGCCGCCGAAGGCAGTGCAGGCGTCCCTCAGGAAGCCGGGGTTCTTGACCGCGGCGGTGCCGATGATGACGTAGCTCAGGCCATCGTCCAGGTAGCGCTCGATGGTGTCGAGGTCACGGATGCCGCCGCCGAGCTGGATGGGGATCTCGTCGCCGATCTCCTTGATGATGGCCTTGATGGCCGGCTCGTTGACCGGCTTGCCCGCGAAGGCGCCGTTCAGGTCCACCAGGTGCAGGCGCCGCGCGCCGGCATCGAGCCAGCGGCGCGCCATCGCAGCGGGGTCTTCGCCGAAGGTGGTGGAGTCGTTCATGTCGCCTTGCTTGAGGCGGACACAGCGACCGTCTTTCAGGTCGATGGCAGGGATCAGCAGCATGGCCGGGGGCTGAGGGGCTGGAGGGAAAGGAAGGCGGGAGACGAGAAAGTGCAGACCCGTTCAGGGCTTCCAGTGCAGGAAATTGCGGTAGAGGGCGAGGCCCAGCGCGGCACTTTTCTCGGGGTGGAATTGAGTCGCAAAAATATTATCCCGGGCCACCGCGCAGGTAAAGCGAGCACCGTAGTCGGTCTCGCCGGCGCTGTGTTCCGGCAACGCAGTCGTCGCGTAGAAACTGTGCACGAAGTAGAACCAGCTCTCGTCCGGGATGCCATCCCAAACAGCATGCGCCCGCGGTTGGTGCACGCGGTTCCAGCCCATCTGCGGCACCTTGAAGCGGCTGCCGTCTTCCTGCAGCCGGCCTTCCAGGCGGAAGCGCTGCACGCGGCCCGGGATCAGCCCCAGGCCGGGCGTGTCCTGCTCCTCGCTGTGATCCAGCAGCATCTGCATGCCAACGCACACGCCCAGCAGCGGCTTGGTGGCGGCGGCTTCAAGCACGGCTTCCTTGACACCCGAGTCGGCCAGCTCGCGCATGCAGTCGCGCATGGCACCCTGGCCGGGCAGCACAACACGCTCGGCGGCGCGCACTACTTCGGGGTCGCAAGTGATGGCCACCTCGAAACCCTGGCCCTCGGCGGCATGGATGACAGCTTGAGACACCGAGCGGAGGTTGCCCATGCCGTAGTCGACGACGGCAACGGTGCGGGTCATGGCTTCCCCCGGGACAGGTCGACCAGCGCATTGCCCAGTGCCGTCACGGCGGGCTCGGACACGGCTTTGTCGACGCCGGGGAAGGTGGTGCGAAGCTTCCAGATGGAGCCACCGCCACTCCACAGCTGCACATAGCTGCGCAAAACTTCCTTCTCGGGGCGGTCGATCGTGGCCCAGCCCACCAAGACCTCGGTTCGGCTCTGGCCGTGGTTCTCATATTGCGCGACGACGTCGCGCACCTTGGTGTCGGGGTAACGCTGCTGCCAGCCTTTGACGATGCCGCTCATCGCGGACTTGAACTCCTCCAGCAACCGGGGATCTCGCGCAACGTCCTCGACGCGACCCAATTGGGCCTGGTAGATGTAGACGTCGGCCCACATGCCGCTCGGATGCTTGTAGCGGATGCTGCAGCCGCCGCCGGGCATGGTGGCTTCGAAGCCATGGGTCATCATGCGCTCAAAGCCCGGGCCCAGCATCTGGGGCATGTCCTCCTGGGTGCCCGGCCGCGGGCAAGGCTGCCCTTCCTGCGCCATGGCGCCCACGGCAAACAGGCCGCTCAACGCCAGTGCCGCGAGGCTGCGGAGCAAGGCGCGGCTCACAGCGAGCCCTTGGTCGACGGGATCACGCCTGCGGAGCGCGGGTCCGGCGTCGTCGCCATGCGCAACGCGCGGCCAAAAGCCTTGAACATGGTTTCGGCCTGGTGGTGGGCGTTGTGGCCCTTCAGGTTGTCGATGTGGACCGTGGCCAGCGCGTGGTTGACGAAGCCCTGGAAGAACTCGAAGGTCAGCTGGGTGTCGAAGGCGCCGACGCTGCCGGCCGTGAACTTGCAGTCCATGTGCAGGCCCGGCCGGCCGGAAAGGTCGATGACGACCCGCGACAGGGCCTCGTCCAGCGGCACATAGCTGTGGCCGTAGCGCGTCAGGCCGGCCTTGTCGCCCACGGCCTTGGCGACGGCCAGGCCCAGCGTGATGCCGACGTCCTCGACGGTGTGGTGGCCGTCGATGTGCAGGTCACCCTCGCAATGGATGTCCAGGTCCATCAGGCCGTGGCGGGCGATCTGGTCCAGCATGTGGTCGAAGAAGCCGATGCCGGTCTGCAGCTTGGACTGGCCCGTGCCGTCCAGGTTGACGCGCACCGTGATGCGCGTCTCGCGGGTGTTGCGAGTGACTTCGGCGATGCGCGCGGTTGTGGAGGCGTTCAGTTCAGACATGCTTGAATCGCTTGGAGCAGCAGGGTGTTTTCGTCGGGCGTTCCGACCGTGATGCGCACACAGTTCGCTAGCAGCGGGTGCATGGCCGAGACGTTCTTGATCAGCACGCCCCGGGCCTTCAGCGCCGCGAAGGTGGCGGCGGCGTCCTGAACCCTGGCCAGGATCATATTGCCCTGGCTTGGCCAGGGTGTGACACCGGGCATGGCCTGCAAGGCGCTGAAGAGGCGCTCACGCTGCTGGCGCAGCTCGGCGGCCTGGGCGGCGTAGACCTCGGCATGCTCCAGCGCGAACAGCGCGGCCTCGGCGTTCAGCACGCTGACGTTGAAGGGCGGGCGTAGTTTCTCGATCTGCGCGACCAGCTCGGCCGAACCACAGAGATAGCCGATCCGCACGCCGGCCAGGCCGAACTTGCTCATGGTGCGCATCACCAGCACGTGCGGGTGGCAGGCCATCAGCGCCAGGCTGTCGGAGGATGCAAAGGGTTGGTAAGCCTCKTCCATGACGACCAGGCCAGGCGCCGCGGCGACGATGCGCTCGATGGCGGCGGCGTCCCAGAGGTTGCCGGTCGGGTTGTTGGGGTAGGAGAGGTAGATGAGTGCCGGCTGATGCTCCGCAATCGCGGCCAGCATGGCGGCCTCGTCCAACTCGAAGTCTCCAGCCTGCAGCGGCACGCCGACAAAACGCAGGTGCTGGTGCCGCGCCGACATCTCGTACATGACGAAGCTGGGCAGCGGCGACAGGATGACCGCACCAGGCTTGGACACGGCCAGCGTCAGCAGGCTGATGAGTTCGTCCGAGCCATTGCCCAGCGTGATGCCGAAGGCCTCGGGCAGGCCGGCATGGACCTTCAGCGCCGCGGCCAGGTCGGCGGTGCGCTCGGCCGGGTAGCGGTTGATGGCAACGGCGCCGAGGCGCTCGCCCAACGCCAACTGCAGTTCGGTCGGCAGGCGGTAGGGGTTCTCCATGATGTCCAGCTTGACGAAGCCGGTGCTCGGCTGGACGACGTAAGCCTGTGCCGCGCGCACGTCGGGCCGGATCTGGGCAAGGGCTTGGTCGAGGCTCATGGGGCGGTCACGATGGGGTTGAACACCTGCACGCTGTCGAAGACGGCTTCGTGCGGCAGGGCCAGGCTGAGCAGTCGAGTGCAGCCCTGCGCCTTGGCGCTGGCGACGACAAGGGCGTCGGCGAATGGCAGGCCGAAGCGGCTTTCCAGCGACCAGGCGGATTCGACAGTCGCCTGGTCCGTCGCCCACGGACGCCAGTGCTGGTAGCGGCGCACCTCGGCACGCGCATCGCCTTGCGGCATGGGCGGCGTGACCTGGCGCGTGGCCAGCAGGTAGAAGTCGTTCAGCACCTGCACCGACACCCGGCCGGTGCGGGTGGCCCACAGCTCGCGCAGCCAGGCCAGCACCTGCTCGCGCTCAGCGGGGCGGGCGCCGTCCTCGCTGAACAGCAGCACGGAGGTGTCGACGAAGACGGGATCGCTCACAGGATGCCTCGCCCAGGGTAAGGCTGGCCGTCCGAAGCCCAGGAGCGCTCCCGATGCAGCCAATCCTGCAGCGCGCGCTCATAGGCGTCGTCGTGGCGCATCTTCTCGCCCAGCAGTTCCCCCAGCAGGCGAGACACGCTGGTGTTGCGCCGCGCGGCCTCCAACCGGGCCCATTCGGCCACGGCGTCGTCCATGGACACGGTGACGTTCTTCATGGCATCAAGCGTATCACACGAAGTTCGTGTTGCACGAACTTCGTGTCCAAATACCTTCCGCTTGAATCGATTGAGTTAGCCTTTGCATCCCGTTGTCACTCCACCATTAATGCCCATATCGCCCCTCGCCAAGAAGCCCCTGCAGGCCACCGTGGCCAAGCTCAAGCGCACCGGCCGCGCCCTCGGCAAGCTCAAGCCCCAGGTGGTCAACCCCGTCCAGGCCCTGCAGGACATCAAGGCCAGGCGCGTCGCGCGGCGCACAGCCTCGGGCCTGCAACTGGTGCTGGCCGACCGCGTCGACTTCCTGAACCCGGCACATTGGGACGCGCTCGCGGCGCAGACCCTCTTCCTGTCGCGCGACTACCTGCGCGTGCTGGAGCAGCATGCGCCGGACAACATCGAGCCGCGCTACGCCATGGCCTATGCCGATGGTGCGCCAGTCGCGGCGCTACTGCTGCAGCGCGTGGCCGTCGGCGGCGCCCAGCTGCGCAAGCCCGGCAGCAAGAAGCTGGTCGATGCACCCATGGCCGGGCTCAAGGAGCATCTGCTGGTCTGCGGCAACCTGCTCGTCTGGGGCGCGCGCGCCATGGCCCTGGCGCCGCATGCCGATGAGGGCCAGCTCTGGCATGGCGTCTGCGAAGCCATCTACCGGCTGCGCCGCGCCGACAAGCTCGACGGCCAGTCCGACCTGGCGCTGATCAAGGACCTCGGCATGGCCGCCCAGCACGTCTCACCGTCACTGCGCCTGCTGGGCTATCGCAGCGTCGACACCGAACCCGACATGGTGCTGACGCTGCGCCCCGAATGGCGCAGCTGGGACGACTACCTGGCCAGCATGACCTCGGGCTATCGCAGCGCGGCCAAGAAGCTGCTGAAGGACTGCGCCGCGGCCGGCCTGACGCTGCGCGAGGCCAGCGCCGAGGAGCTGCTGGCGCGGGCCGACGAGCTGCATGCTCTCTATGGCCAGGTCCACCAGGCCCAGGGCCTGCGGCTGGCAACGCTGACGCCAGGCTATCTGCCGGCCATGGCCGCCGCCCTGGGTGCGCGCTTCCGCTGCCGCGTGGCCGAGCATGCCGACGGGCGCTGGCTGGGCTTCGTCACCAGCGTGCACGACGGCGACACGACGCTGGGCTACTACATCGGCTACGACCGCGCGGCCAATGCCGAGGCACCGATCTACCTGACGCTGCTGCAGTCCACTGTGCAGGACGCGATCGCCTTCGGTTCGACGCGGCTGAGCCTGGGCCGCACGGCGCTGGAGCCCAAGGCCAAGATGGGCTGTAGACCTGAGCCGCTGAGCTGCGCGGTGCGCCACCGCGTGTCGGCGCTGAACTGGATCACCACCGCGCTGACCAAGACGGCCGAGCACGATGAGCCGCCGGAGCGCAGCCCGTTCAAGGCCGCGCCTGTCGACGCGGCCTAGCTTTCAGCTGTAGGTCACTTCAATCGAAGTTCGGCTGCGCGTGCATGGGCCTGCAGGCCTTCGCCGTGGGCCAGCTCGCTGGCGATGCGGCCGAGTGTCTGCGCGCCCTCGGCGCTGACTTCGATGAGGCTGCTGCGCTTCTGGAAGTCGTAGACGCCCAGCGGGGACGAGAAGCGCGCTGTGCCGGCCGTGGGCAGTACATGGTTGGGGCCGGCGCAATAGTCACCGAGCGACTCGCTCGTGTAGGCGCCCATGAAGATCGCGCCGGCGTGGCGCAGCAGCGGCTCCCAGCGCTGCGGCTCGGCGGCGCTGATCTCCAGATGCTCGGGCGCGATGCGGTTGCTGATCTCGCAGGCCTCTTCCATCGAGCGCGTCAGGATCAACGCGCCGCGGCCCGCCAGCGACGCGCGGATGACGGCCTCGCGCRGCATCTCCTCGACAAGGCGCTCCATGCTGGCGCTGACGGCATCCAGGAAGGCGACGTCCGGGCTGAGCAGGATGCTCTGCGCCAGTTCGTCGTGCTCGGCCTGGCTGAACAGGTCCATCGCCACCCAGTCGGGCGGTGTCGTGCCGTCGGCAATGACGAGGATCTCGCTGGGGCCGGCAATCATGTCGATGCCGACTTGGCCAAACACATGCTTTTTGGCCGAAGCCACATACGCATTGCCCGGGCCGGTGATCTTGTCGACACGCGGGATGGTGGCCGTGCCGTAAGCCAGCGCCGCCACGGCTTGTGCGCCGCCAATGGTGAACACGCGATGCACGCCCGCCACCGCTGCGGCGGCCAGCACCAGCGGGTTGCGCACGCCGTCCGGCGTGGGCACGACCATGATGATCTCGCCGACGCCCGCGACCTGTGCGGGGATGGCGTTCATCAAGACACTGCTCGGATAGGCCGCTTTGCCACCCGGCACATAGATGCCCACGCGGTCCAGCGGCGTGACCTTCTGGCCGAGCAGGTTGCCGTCCTCGTCGCGGTAGCTCCAGCTGCGGCCGCAGGCTTCCAGCTGGCGCTCGTGGTAGGCCCGCACCCGCTTGGCTGCAGCCTGCAGGGCGGTGGCCTGGGCCGGCGTGATCGAGGCCAGCGCGGCCTGCAATTCGGCTTGCGTGATCTCCAGCGCGGCGACGTTGTCGGCCGTCACGCGGTCGAAGCGCGCGGTGTAATCCAGCACGGCAGCGTCACCACGCTCGCGCACATCGGCCAGGATCTCGGCGACGCGGCCTTCGATGGCGGCATCGTCCGCCGCCGACCAGTAGCGCAGGCGTTCGAACTCGGTATCGAAGTCGGGCGCGGCGGTGGAGAGTTGGCGAACGAGTTTCATGCAATGGCCGAGGCAAAGGCGTCGATCAGCGGGCGCAGCGCGTCGCGCTTGAGCTTGAGCGCGGCCTGGTTGACGACGAGGCGGGACGAGATGTCCATGATCTGCTCCACCTCGACCAGCTTGTTCGCCCTCAGCGTGCCGCCGGTGGAGACCAGGTCGACGATGGCCTCGGCCAGGCCGGTCAGCGGCGCCAGCTCCATGGAGCCGTAGAGCTTGATGAGGTCGACGTGCACGCCCTTGTCGGCGAAATGCTGGCGGGCGATCTCGGTGTACTTGGTGGCCACACGGATGCGCGAGCCCTGCTTGACGGCGGCGGCGTAGTCGAAGTCGGCGCGCGTGGCCACGCTCATGCGGCAGCGGGCGATCTTCAGGTCCAGCGGCTGGTAGAGGCCGTGCGAGCCGCCCTGGGCCAGCGCCTGCTCGTGCAGCACATCGCGGCCGGCCACGCCAAGGTCGGCGCCGCCGTACTGCACATAGGTCGGCACGTCGCTGGCACGCACCAGCACGACGCGAACGCCTTCGCGGTTGGTCGGCAGGATCAGCTTGCGCGAGGTTTCGGGGTCTTCCAGCACCTCGATGCCGGCGGCGCGCAGCAGCGGCAGCGTCTCTTCGAAGATGCGGCCCTTGGAGAGAGCGAGGGTCAGGCCGGTCATTGGGCGCTCCACTCTTCGGGGCTCAGCGTCTTCATCGACAGCGCATGGATCTGCTCGCGCATGCGCTCGCCCAGGGCCGCGTAGACACGCTGGTGGCGCTTGATGCGCGAGAGGCCGTTGAACTCGTCCGACACGATGGTCGCGAAGAAGTGGCGGCCGTCGCCCTCGACTTCGAGATGCGCGCAGGGCAGGCCTGCGGCAATGAAATCGCGCACTTCTTGCGGGGTCGGGTCGGCCATCACGGGTCCTCGGTGGAAACCCGAGATTCTAGAGACGGCTTAGCTTCTGATCTTGTAGCCGCTCTTCAGCAGCGATAAAGCGAGGCCTGCCGTGACCGCGAAGCTGACCCCGACAACGCCCAGGCTGAGCCAAGGCGACACGTCGCTGACCCCGAAGAAGCCGCGGCGGAAGCCGTCGATCATGTAGAAGAAGGGGTTCAGGTGGCTGATGCCCTGCCAGAAACCGGGCAGCGAGTGCACTGAGTAGAAGACGCCCGACAGAAACGTCATCGGCATGATGATGAAGTTCTGAAAGGCGGCCAACTGGTCGAACTTCTCGGCCCACAGGCCGGCGATCAGGCCCAGCGTGCCCATCAGGCCGGCGCCCAGCACCGTGAACAGCAGCACCCACAGGATGTTGTCCAGGCCCGGCGGCGCAAACCAGGCGGTGACCAGCAGCACGCCCGCCCCCACCGCCAGCCCGCGCACGACGGCCGCGCCGACATAGGCGACGAACCAGGCCGACGGCGACAGCGGCGTCAGCAGCAGGAAGATGAGGTTGCCGGTGATCTTGCTCTGGATGAGGCTGGACGAGCTGTTGGCGAAGGCGTTCTGCAGCACGCTCATCATCACGAGACCGGGGATCAGAAACTGCGTGTAGCCGACGCTGTCGTAGACCTTCACGTGATCTTCCAGCGTGTGGCCGAAAACGAGCAGGTACATCACCGCCGTCAGCACCGGGGCGCAGACCGTCTGGAACGCAACCTTCCAGAAGCGCAGGACTTCCTTCTTGAAGAGGGTGGAAGCACCATTCATGCGTGCTCTCCCTGCATGATTTCAAGAAACACGTCTTCGAGATCGGCGCGACCGATCTCCAGGTCTTCGATGGGAACTCCCTGTCCGCGCAGCTCGGCCAGCGTCGTCTCGACCTCATGGGCGTCATGCGCCGTCACCTGCACGATGCGCCCCGTTACCCGCGCACGCGCCGCGATGTCAGGTGGCAGCGCGGCATCGGTCTTGAAACGCAGCATCGTGGACGCCGTACCCGCCAACAGCTGCGAGGTGCGGTCCAGTGCCACGATGCGGCCGGCTTTCAGCATGCCAATGCGCTGGCACAGGGCTTCGGCTTCTTCGAGGTAATGCGTGGTCAGCAGCACCGTGTGGCCTTCCTTGTTGAGGCGGGCAATGAACTGCCACAGCGTCTGGCGCAGTTCCACGTCCACGCCGGCCGTGGGCTCGTCCAGYACGATGACGGGTGGGCGGTGCACCAGAGCCTGGGCGACCAGCACGCGGCGCTTCATGCCGCCCGACAGCTGGCGCATGTTGGCGTTGGCCTTGTCCGTCAGGCCCAGGTTGTGCAGCAATTCATCGATCCAGTCATCGTTGCCGTGCACGCCGAAATAGCCACTCTGGATGCGCAGCGACTCGCGCACGCTGAAAAAAGGGTCGAACACCAGTTCCTGCGGCACCACGCCCAGCGCCTTGCGGGCGGCGGCGTAGTCGTCCACCACGTCATGGCCCATCACGCGCACACGGCCCTCGGTGGCCTTGGCCAGGCCGGCAAGCACGCTGATCAGCGTCGTCTTGCCAGCACCGTTGGGGCCCAGCAGGCCGAAGAATTCACCGCAATGGATGTCGAAGCTGACACCATCCAGCGCCTTCACCTGCCCTCCCCGGTATGTTTTCTTGACGTTCTCGAAGGAGATGGCGGGCGGGGAGGCTGAATTCGGCATGGGGCGCGATTCTAAAAGTCAGCCCTATTTCGGTGCCGATCACTGCCAGAATGACCCGATGACCTGTGCGCCCCCATGCTCATTGCATTCACTGTGCCCCGAGGGGGTGCGTCATCCGCTCCGGGCGGCCGCGCGCTCCTGACATGCCCACCCCCAAACGCCCCCGCCGCACCGCCGAGCGCATCCTGGAGGTCACGCTGGAGCTGTTCAACAGCTTTGGCGAGCCCAATGTGTCGACGACGCTGATCTCGGCGGAACTGAAGATCAGCCCGGGCAACCTCTACTACCACTACCC
>NZ_JBFUMO010000174.1:0-10511 GCF_054049355.1 Roseateles sp. P5_E11
TTCATGACCTGCTCCAAGAATCCGACCCCGGCGACGTGCGTTCCAATGACCTTTCGGCGACAAACGACTCGATCTGGCCGCGGGTCAGTCCGATATCTCTCAGTTGCTGGCAGTCAAGCTGCGACAGGATCTGCACGTCTTTTCTGTTGCGCTGCGCGTTGGCGCGGGCCGTCGCCCAGCTGAAAAAGGCGTCGATGATTGGCGACCATATCTCGGCAATCTTCAATGGAGCCGTCTGCCGGGCGGCTCGCATCGGCGAGCAATTTCGATTTGAGACCATGAGGTCCTCCGGCAAATGTGTTGAGCGCTTCGCGCCAGATTGGCTATGCGAGGTGTCGCTAGGGCCGATAGACCGGTCCTAAAAGCCGGCTCAGCGCAACGACACTCGATCCGGCAGCGACGCCAAGTCGGCCGCCCCCGGCGCGGGGGCACCGGCCCCAGGGCCGGCCGCCAGTGCCTTGTAGACGGCCAACTCGCCAAGGCGCTGCTGGCGCAGTGCCTCCACCTCGTCGAGCTGGGCCTGAAAGAGCTGACGCTCGGCATCCAGTTCGTCGAGCCGGCTGAGTCCGCCTGCTGCGCGAGACACGTGCGCCAGTTCAAGAGACCGGTTCAGCGCATTGACGCGACGCCGGCTGGCATCCAGGCTCTGCTGGCGAATCTCGAGCGACTGCATCGCTTCGCGAGCTTCGACTGCGGCCTTCAATACGGCTTGTCCATGACGGGCGCGCTGCGCCTGTGTGCGGGCCTCCGCCTGCTCTACGCGAGCCGCCGTACGTCCACCATCGAAGAGGCTTTGCGTGAGGCTGCCGGCGAGCGCCCATGCCATCCCCGTCGCGCTGAACAGCTGGCCCAGTTCACGCACATCCGAACCCAGGCGACCGCTCAATTGCAGCGACGGCAGGCGCGCAGCCTGGCTTTCCTTGACGTTGGCGGTGCTGGCAGCCAGCAGATGAGCCTCCTGGATCACATCCGGCCGCCGCGCCAGAAACTCACCGAGCTCCCCAGCGGGCAGACGCGGCGCCAGGGCGGACGAGCCGTCCRGTGCAGGCGTGCAGGCCGAGAGTTCGCCGTCGCCGACCAGCAGGGTGAGCGCCGTTCCCAGCTGCAGATGCTGGCGGTGAAGCTGGGCGAGCGTGGCTTCGGCGGCGGCGAGTTCGACCTCGACGCGTCTGACCTCGAACTCGGCACCCGCACCGGCATTCAGCTCGACGCCGCGCAGTTCCAGCGCGCGCTGGCGACCTTCGACCACCGACGCGGCGATCTGCCGCTGACGCTCCAGCGCGGCCAGTCCAAGATGCAACTCCGCCACCTGGGTGCTCACGCTCCACGCGAGCGCCTTGCGCGCCCACAGCTCCGCGCCGAGCCGCGCACGGGCCGATTCGTTGGCGGCGTCGACCCTGCCCCACAGGTCGACCTCGTAGCGCATTTCCAGACCGACGCTGTACTGCGTCATCGCACCGATGCCCTGCACAGGCGCCGTGTCGGTCGAGGTGCGCGCACGCGAGGCACCGCCCGCCAGCAGCACGGAGGGCAGGCGGGCGCCCCCGGCCTCTCGCAGGATCGCGTGTGCCTCACGAATGCGCGCGGCTGCCACGCCCAGGTCGGCATTGCGCTGCAGYGCCCGCTCGATTCGCTGGCTCAGTCGCGCGTCGCCAAGTTCGCTCCACCAGGCCTCGATGGGCCAGAGTGCGGACGATGGTGCCGCGGCGTGCACAGCCGCGCGGTCTGGCGCGAGCGGGCCGCTCGCGCAGCCACCACCCAGCACCGCGGCAGAGAGCGCCGCACAAACGGCCAGCGCTCTAGCACCTATGCGGACCACCGGTTGATTCAGCTTGTTCAATCGCGTCACCTCTTACCGCGCCATCGACTGGGCGCTCAGGTGACATTTCGCCTGTCGCGGATTGCGCCTAGGTTTCGAGCTCCCGGCCTCGGGTTGCGATTGAAACGCAGCGCATCAGCGGATCACACCGACCTCTGCATCGAACAAATAGCCTTCCCCGCGCTGCGTCAGGATGAAAGTCGGATGGCTCGGGTCCGGCTCGATCTTGCGACGCAGGCGCAGGATCTGCACGTCGATGGATCGACCATAGACCTCGGCGTTGTGCAGCCGTGAGAGATCCAGCAGTTGGTCCCGGTTCAGCGTGCGACGCGGTGCACTGAGAAATGCCACCAGCAGGCTGAACTCACCGTTCGTCAGTTCCACCGAACCGCCTTGAGGGTCCTTCAGGCGCCGAAGTCCGACGTTCAGCTCCCAGCCGCCGAATCGGTATCCACGCGCCCGGTTCATCAGGTCGGCCACGCTGGCGCTGGCCTGCGCTCGGCGAAGCAGGGCACGGACGCGCGCCAGGAGTTCACGCGTCGAGAACGGCTTGGTGAGGTAGTCGTCGGCCCCAAGTTCCAGTCCCATCACGCGATCAGCCTCCTCGGCGCGCCCCGTCAACATCAGGATGGGAATGGTGCTCGAGTACTCGCGCAAGCGCCGCGCGATCTGCATGCCGTCTTCGCCTGGTAGTCGCACGTCGAGAACCACCAGGTCCACCGTTTCCCTTTCGATCAGGCTGAACAGCTCGGCGCCGGTGGCGAATGCGCGCACTCTCAGCTCGTTGTCGCCAAGGTATTCGCTCAGCAGATCGCGCAGCGTAGGATCGTCGTCGACAGCTGCAATCAGGGGCTTGGGATCAGACATCCGATCACTCCTCGTCCCGCCTGGGGATATTGGCAAGATGGGGTCCCTGGGCTCGCAGGGCCTGGGCAAGCGCTGCGCCGAGTTCGGCCGCCATCAGAGGCTTGTTGAGCACCTGAACGATACCCAGCTCTCGCGCCCTCACCTGCAGCGCGGGCGTCACAAATCCGCTCATCATGACGACCTTCAGATCGGGTGCAAGCTCCCGCACCCGTTCCACCAACTGGGTGCCCGTCATGCCGGGCATGGCCTCGTCGCTGAGCAGCAGATCAAAGCGCCCAGGATTGTGTCGCAGCGCCTCCAGTGCCGACTCGGGCGACATGAAGCCGACCGGCTCGTAGCCCAGCTCGGCGAGCGCCTCCTCCGCGAGGCCGACGAGAGATTCCTCGTCATCCACCACCATCACGCACTCGCCTTTCCCAAGCTCCACAACCACCGCGCGCGGCGTTGGGCGCACCACGCGCTCGCCCCGCACCGGGAGGTAGACCGTGAAGCAGCTGCCCTCGCCCAAGGTACTGCGCACATCGATGCCGCCATCCAGATCGCTGACGATCCCATGCACCATGGACAGGCCCAGGCCGGTGCCCACACCCACCTCTTTCGTGGTGAAGAAGGGGTCGAAAATGCGCGACAGCAGCTCGGGCGACATGCCGGCACCGCGGTCCTCGACCGAGAGCTTGAGATACCTGCCGGGCTCCAGGCGCGTCGTGCTGACGGCGCAGGCCTCCTCGATCGTCACCAGTTCCAGCTCGACATTGATCGTCCCGGCCGACTTCATCGCCTGGGCCGCGTTGAGGCACAGATTCATGACCACCTGGTGGATCTGTGTCGGGTCTCCCAAAACGCCGGCGTCGCCCGCGGCGAGCCGGCTGTGCACTTGCACGCCGGCCGGCAGCGTCGCCTGCAGCGCATCCAGCGCTTCCTGCACGACCGATTCGACATGTACCGGCACCCGCTGGCCCATGCCGCTGCGACTGAAGGCCAGGATGCGCTCGACCAGTGACTTGGCGCGCAGCGCGGCTGCCAGCGATGCGTCGATGTGGCGGCGCAGCGCGCTCCCTGGCTGGGCCTCCTTCTGCGCCATCTCCCCGTAACCCAGGATGCCGGCCAGGATGTTGTTGAAGTCGTGCGCAATGCCGCCCGCCAAGGTGCCGATGGCCTCCATCTTCTGCGCCTGACGCAGCTGCTCCTCCAGGTGCTGTCGCGCCAGCTCGGCCCGCTTGCGCTCCGTGATGTCGACGGTGACGCCAGCAATGCGAAGACCTTCGCCACCGACATCCTCGAAGCGCTGCGCGCGCATCTGGATCCACCGCTCGCCCTGCGGCGTCACCACGCGCAGTTCGTAGTCCGCACGCTCGACGCTGCCACTGATGAGCTCGGCACTTCGCATGCGCACTTGCTCGAGATCCTCGGGCGCAAGGCGGGCCGCCCTGAAGAACGCCTCCCGCGTGCTGACGGGATGGTCGGCGGGCAGGCCGAATAGCTCGCTGAACTTGTCCGACACGAACATCTCGTCCGAGGCGGTGTTCCACACCCAGTGGCCGCCCCGGGAGCCGGCCATCGCCAACGCGTAGTGCTCCTCGCTGCGTTGCAATGCCTCCTGGGCGCGCTTGCGCTGGTCCACGTCGATCACCGACCCCGCCAGGCGCGCCGGGCGGCCGTCCGCGCTGCGCGTGCACAGCGCCCGCACATGCACCCAGTGATAGCCTTCGCCTTCGCCGCACACGCGGTACTCGAGCTCGAAATAGGGGCTGGTGCCATGCAGATGGTCCGCCAGCCTTTGCCTGAATCGAGGCTGATCTGCGGCGTGGACCGCCAACGCGCGGCGCAGCTCGCCGATGGACTGAAGCTCAGGCTGAAGGGGCAGCCCCAGCAGCTCGCGGGCGCGGGTCGAGACAAAGGCCGTGCCGTTGGGGATGTCCCAGTCCCACAGGCCCATGTCGGACCCCGCGGCGGCCAGCGAATAGCGCTGCTGCGAGACCTGCAACTCGCGCTGGGCCCGCTGGGCCCGCGCCAGTTGCCGAAGCCCCGCCCACAGGAGGCCTGCGGCGAACAGGCACAGCACCAGCGTTCGCAGGGCGGTCGCCTTCGCACCTTCGATCCAGGGCGTCATCGCCACGTCGTAGTCCTTGGAGACGGCCACGATCAACGGGTAGCCCGGCACGGCACGAACGGCGGCGAAGTGGTCTGCCCCGTCGACTGGGCTGGGCAATCGAGTGAATGCGGCATCGACCTTTGAGCCCGGTGGCAGCAGCCGGTCCACCACGTCGATCCGCTTGCCCAGGCTCTCCGGCACGGCGGGTTGGCGGGCCAGCAGCCAACCGTTGCGGTGGATCAACGCCACGCGGGTTCCCTGGGCGCCGTAGCCGTCACGGTAGAAGTTCTGGAAGTAGTCGACCCGCGCGGGCGCGCCGACGACGCCAAGAAAGTTTCCTGCGGCGTCTTCCAGCCGCAGGCCGATCGGGAACACCCACCGGCCGGTGCCGGGTAAGGGTCGCACCTGATCGATCAGCAACTCGCTGCCGGGGCGCACGCGCAGCAGCGAGAAAGGTGTCTGCGCGGACACGTTCATGCTGCGCGTCACGCTGGGCGGCATGTGCGAGGCCAACTTGACGCCGCCTGTCGAATCCACCAGGACGAGCCCTTCCGACTGCACCAGACCGTCCATGCGCTTGCGCAGCAGCGCTGGCAACACGTCTTCGTCCTGCATCAGGGCCGGCTGTTCACGGACACGCTCGGCGAGATCGCGCAGCACCACCTCGATGGCCTGCACGCTGCGCGCGGTCTGCTCGGCAATGACTCGCGCCTGGGCCGAGAGCTCCTGTTCAGTGCTGCGCAGAGCCGCGTGATAGCCCTGCCAGATCTCATAGCCAGCTTGCAAGGCCAGCGCGGCGATCACGAGGCCGCCGCTCCAGGCCAGCCGACGCACGGAAGGCTGGAACAGCCGACGTGCGATCTTGCTCATGTGCCAAGGACCTCCATGACCGTTCGCATCAGCACCTCCTCGGTCAGCGGCGTGGCTAGGACGGCTGCGACGCCCAGCTCATTGGCGACGGCACCTCGCGCCGGCACGGTGGGGAACAGCGTCGGCGACAGCAGGATCACGGGCGCACCCGGCCAGCGCACGGAGATGCGGTCCAACCACTGACGCTCATCGCGACGCGGGAAGGCGCACTCGGCGAACAGCAGGTCCGGCGGTGCTTCGCTGGCGGACGCCAGAACCTCCAGCCCCACCTGCGAGAGCCAAAGGGTGAGCAGTTCGGCCGTGTCGCGCCCGACGTCGACGAAGCGGACCTTGCCCTCGCCGAAAGGCCGGGTGGGAGAGCGAGCTTGGGTTTGGGTGAATGACACGGTACCGCGGAGATGGAGAGGGAATGTCAGTCTGGCAGCGCAGTTTGGCAAAGCCGTTGCCAACCTGCCGCCTTCAATTTCAGTTGCAACCGGGCCGTGCCGGGGGGCCAGGCACGTCGGGCAACCAGTATCCGCGCCGCCCGCCCCGCCTCGCGCGCGCCCACATTTCAACTGCAACGGACGCGCCCTTTCCCTGCAGGCGCCCGGCGCCGCGCCTTGCGTTTCATCGGAAACCTGGGAACGCCGGCCTGAAACCGGCCGGTTGCAGGCGGCGACTGCAATTGCTCCACGCTTTCAGTCATCCCCCCTTGCCATCGCAGACCTTTAGGGACTCCTCATGAACCGGAAAATCGCTCGCCCAGTCGCTGTTGTCCTGGTCCTGACCGCCGCCGCAGGCTACGCCTGGCGGCATCACCGCCCCGCCGAGACTGCACCGACGCGGCTGTACGGCAACGTGGACATCCGGGAGGTGGAGCTGGCCTTCCGCCAGGGCGGCCGGATTGCGCGACTGGCCGTCGACGRGGGCCGCAGCGTGCGGCAAGGCGAGCAGGTCGCCGAACTCGACGCCCAGCCCTATCGCGATGGCCTGAAGGCCGCGCAGGCCCACCGGGCCCAGGCGCTGGCCGAGCTCGCCAAGCTGCGCCAAGGCAGCCGCTGGCAGGAAGTCGCGCAGGCGCAGCAGGCCGTCTACCAGGCAGAAGCCCTGGCGTCCCAGGCCGACCGCGAACGGCAGCGGCAATCGGTGCTGCAGGCGCAGGGCGCCACGACCGAACGCGCCGTCGAAGCCGCCCAGAGCGCCCGTGACCAGAGCCTCGCGGCACTGGTGGCGGCCCGGCAGGTCTTGTCCCTTCGGCGCGAAGGCTCGCGCCGCGAGGACATCCAGGCGGCAGAGGCAAAGCTTGCGTCCGCGGAGGCCCAACTTGCGCAGGCCGAGACGGCCTTCGCCGACGCTCGGCTGCTCGCGCCGTCTGACGGCGTGATCTCGGCGCGGGTGCGCGAGGCCGGCAGCATGGTGACCGCCGGCGCCACCGTCTACACGCTGTCGCTGCAGGACCCGGTCTATGTGCGCGCGTATGTCAGCCAGACGCAGTTGACCCAGTTCCAACCCGGCAGCGCCGTGGTCGTCAGCGTTGACGGCAGCCAGAAGCGCTTCCAGGGCACGGTGGGCTTCATCTCGCCCAAGGCCGAGTTCACGCCGAAGTCGGTCGAGACCGCCGAGTTGCGCACTGAGCTGGTCTACCGGCTGCGCATTGCCGTTCCGGGTGCCGCCCAGGTCCTGCGCCAGGGCATGCCGGTCACCGTCGAACTCGGCACTCCCTCCGCGCTTTGAGAGGCATGGCCATGCACGACGCCCCGAGTGTGGTGATTGACGGTGTGGTCAAGCGCTTCGGCGATACGGCCGCGCTGCAGGGGCTGAGCGCGGCCATTCGCCCCGGCCGCCTGACCGGGCTGGTCGGGCCGGACGGCGCAGGCAAGACCACGCTGATGCGTTTGATGGCCGGGCTGCTGCAGCCCGACGAAGGCCGCATCACCGTGATGGGCCGCGACACGCGGCGCGACACTGCCGAGATCCCGCTGCTCACCGGCTACATGCCGCAGCGCTTCGGGCTCTACGAAGATTTGTCCGTGATGGAGAACCTGCGCCTGTACGCCCGGCTGCGTTCGCTCCCGCCCGCACAGATGCCGCAGGTGTTCGAGCTGCTGCTGGCGTTCACGCGGCTCGGGCCGTTCACTGCGCGTCTGGCCGGCAAGTTGTCCGGTGGCATGAAGCAGAAGCTGGGCTTGGCCTGTGCGCTGATGGCGCGGCCCCAGGTGCTGCTGCTGGACGAGCCGGGCGTTGGCGTGGACCCGGTGAGCCGGCAGGACCTTTGGCGCATGGTGGATGCGCTCACCGGCGAAGGCATGGCCGTCGTCTGGTCCACCGCCTACCTGGACGAAGCCGAGCAGTGCGAGCAGGTGCTGCTGCTCGACGGCGGCCGTCTGGCATTCGACGGGCCGCCCGCTGCGCTGACCGCAACACTGGCCAACCGCAGCGTGCTGGTTGACCCGCCCGCGGGTCGCGACCGGCGCCAGCTGCTGGCCGATCTGCTGGCCCGGCCCGAAGTCAGCGACGGCGTGATCCACGGCCAGGCCCTGCGCCTGGTGCTGCGGGAAGGTGCGGCACAGAAGGGCTTGCAAGATGCCGAAGTGATGCAGGGCGCCCATCTGCGCCAGGTCGCGCCGCGCTTCGAGGATGCCTTCGTCGATCTGCTCGGCGGAGGCCCGGGCGGGCGCTCGGCCATTGCCGAACGCATGGAGGCTGTGCAGCTCGACAGCCCAGTCGTCGTCGCCTGCCAGGACCTGACCCGGCGCTTTGGCGAGTTCACCGCGACGGATCGAGTCAGCTTCGAAGTCCGGCAGGGCGAGATCTTCGGGCTGCTGGGTCCCAACGGGGCCGGCAAGTCCACGACGTTCAAGATGCTGTGTGGCCTGCTCAAGCCCAGCAGCGGCAGCGCCCGCGTTGTCGGTCTCGACCTGGCGCAGGCGGCCAGCGCCGCCAAGAACCGCCTCGGCTACATGGCACAGAAGTTCTCGCTCTACGGCCTGCTGTCCGTGCGCCAGAACCTGGAGTTCTCGGCGGGCGTCTACGGGCTGACGGGATCGCTCAGGCGCGAGCGCATCGACGAGATGGTCGAGGCGTTCGAGCTGCAGCGCTTTCTTGACGCCGCGCCCGATTCGCTGTCGCTCGGCCACAAGCAGCGCCTGGCGCTGGCCTGTGCGCTGATGCACCGCCCGCCCGTGCTGTTCCTCGACGAGCCGACCTCTGGCGTCGACCCGATCACGCGGCGCGAGTTCTGGACGCACATCAACGGCCTGGTGCGCAAGGGCGTCACCGTCATGGTCACCACCCACTTCATGGACGAGGCCGAGTACTGCGACCGCGTCGCGCTGATGTACCGCTCGCAGCTGATCGCGCTGGACACGCCCGATGCGCTCAAGCGCCGCGTTGCGAAGGATGACGCGCACCAGCCGACCATGGAAGAGGCCTTCATCGACCTGATCAACCGCTTCGATGGACAAGACCGAAAGGCCAGCGCATGAACCCCACCCGCCTCTACGCCCTGGTCGTCAAGGAAGGCCTGCAGGTCCTGCGTGACCCTTCCACGCTGCTCGTCGCCTTCGTCCTGCCCGTGGTGCTGCTCTTCCTGTTCGCGTATGCGGTGTCGCTGGACATTCGCCGGATCCCCGTGGGCATCGCGCTGGAGAGCGACTCACGGGCCGCGCAGGAGCTGGCCACGGCATTTTCGGGCAGCCGGTTCTTCAGTGTCGTGCCGGCGCGCGACAGCCGGGAACTGCAGGCCGCGCTGGTCAGTGGGCGCATCCGCGGCTACGTCGTGATTCCGGCCAACCTGGATCGCCGACTGTTGCAGGCGGGCCGTGAGCCGCTGGTCGAGGTCATGACCGACGGGTCGCAGCCCAACACGGCGGCCTTTGTCGGCAACTACGCGCAGGGCGTGGTCAGCAACTGGCTGGTCGAACGAGGGCTAGCGGCGCCCGGCGACATCCGCTTGGTGCCACGCTTCTGGTTCAACGCCGAGCTGGAGAGCCGCCGCGCCCTGGTGCCCGGCGCCCTCGCCATCGTGATGACGATGATCGGAACGCTGCTGACCGCGCTGGTCGTGGCGCGCGAGTGGGAGCGCGGCACGATGGAGGGCCTGCTGTCGACGCCGGCCAGTGTCGTCGAGATCCTGGTCGGCAAGCTGCTGCCCTACTTCGGCCTGGGCCTGCTGGCGACGCTGATCGGCGCCGGGCTGAGCGTGACCCTGTTCGGTGTGCCACTGCGCGGCTCGTGGGCCGCCCTGATGCTGACCTCTGCTGTCTTCCTGGTTCCTGCCCTGGGCCAGGGCTTGCTGATCTCGGCCGTGACCAAGAACCAGTTCGTCGCGGCGCAGGTGGCCCTGCTCACCGGCTTCCTGCCGGCGCTGCTGCTGTCAGGTTTTTTGTTCGAGATCTCCTCCATGCCCGAGCCCATCCAATGGCTCACACGACTGGTGCCGGCCCGCTACTTCAACGCGGCCCTGCAGACCCTCTTCCTGGCCGGTGATGTCTGGCCTTTGCTGCTGCGCCAACTGGCGGCCATGGCCGCGATTGGATTGTTCTTCTTCGCCGTCGCTCGCGCCAAGACGCGCAAGAGCCTGGAGGTGTCGTGATGTCTACCCATCAAGGTCATGTCGGCGCCGTTCTGGCCCGGATGCGCGCCCAGATCATCAAGGAGCTGCTGTGCGTGCTGCGAGACCCGAAAAGCCGCATGGTGCTGATCGTCCCGCCGCTGATGCAGCTCTTGGTCTTCGCCTTCGCAGCGACACTGGAGGTCAAGCAGATCGACATCGCCGTCTATAACCGTGACGGCGGGCGCGCCGGGCAGGAGCTGGTGCAGCAGCTGGCCGCCTCGCAGCTGGTGCGCAGCATCCACGCCGCACAGAGCGAAGCACAGATC
>NZ_JBFUMO010000175.1:0-10474 GCF_054049355.1 Roseateles sp. P5_E11
GGCCATGACGGCGCTGCAAAAGGGCGAGATGACGCAGGAACCGGTCAAGAGCCAGTTCGGCTATCACATCATCAAGCTCGAAGACACCCGCCCCGCGACCTTCCCGGCCTTCGACGACGTCAAGGCCCAGATCAAGCAGCGCATCGAGCAGCAGAAGATGGCCGAGTTCCAGGACAGCCTGATCAAGAAGGCCAAGACCGACTACACGTTCAGCAAGTAAGCCGGCCTGCCGATCACTTGTTGCAAGACCCGCTACGGCGGGTCTTCTGCCATCTGGACCCGATAAACCATGCCCGACGCCCTCAGCACCCGTCTCGTCCACGCCAGCGGCCCTGACCGCCAGTTCGGTGGCRTCCATACACCCATCCATCCTTCCGTGCAGTACGCCTACGAGAAGGTGGAGGACCTGATCGCCGTCTTCCAGGGCAAGAGCAAAGGCAGCTTCAACTACGCCCGCCAGGGCACACCGACGACGGCCGCGCTCGAAGCGGTTGTCACGGAGATGGAAGGCGGCATCGGCACCGTCAGCTTCGCCACCGGCATGGCGGCCCTGAGCGCCCTCTTCCTGACGCTGCTGAAGGCGGGCGACCACCTCGTCACCAGCAACCGCGTCTTCGGCAACACCAACAGCCTCTTCCAGACGCTGGAGGGTCTGGGCATCGCGGTCAGCCGCGTCGATGCCGGCGAGGCCGCTGCGGTGCAGGCTGCGCTGCGGCCCGAGACTCGGCTGGTCTTCGTCGAGACCATCGCCAACCCCAGCACCCGCATTCCCGACCTCGAAGGCATTGGCACGCTGTGCCGTGAGCGCGGCCTGCTCTACGTCGTCGACAACACCGTCACCTCGCCGGCCCTGTGCCAGCCGCACCGCTTCGGTGCCGGCCTGGTGATGAACTCCCTGACCAAGACGCTGGCCGGCCATGGCGAGGCCCTGGGCGGTGCGGTGACCGACACCGGCTGCTTCGACTGGTCGACCTACCCGAACATCTTCCCGGCCTACCGCCAGGGCGACGCGCGCGGCTGGGGCCTGCAGCAGATCCGCAAGAAGGGCTTGCGCGACATGGGCGGCACCTTGTCCAGCGAGGCCGCCCACCGCATCCTCGTCGGCGCCGAGACGCTGACGCTGCGCCTGCAACGCAGCAGCGATACGGCGCTGGCGCTGGCTCGCCACCTGGCCGCCCACCCGGCCATCGAGCACGTGCACTACCCCATGCTCGAGACCCATCCCGAATACGACAAGGCCCGCGCCTGGTTCGGCAGCGGCTCATGGATGATGAGCTTCGAGCTGCGCGACCCCGAGCGCATGGTCGAGGTGCTGAACCGGCTGCGCCTGCCGCTCAAGGCCACCGGCCTGGCCGACACGCGCACATTGATCATCCCGGTGGCGCCGACCATCTTCTGGGAGATGGGCCAAGCGGCGCGAGCCGCCATGGGCATCGCAGAAGGTCTGGTTCGGCTGTCGGTGGGCCTGGAAGCGGCCGAAGACTTGATCGCCGACTTCGACCAGGCGCTCGCTGACTGACTTCGTTTGCCGGGCCGAGCGCCGGGCCGCTCCCTAGCCGGCCCGTCTGGCGATGTGCTGGCCGGTCGAACCGGGCAGCATCGCCGTCCCCTCGGGGGACCGACCGGGCATGCCCGCGTTCAGCGGGGCAGGAGCGGGCGAGGGGCTCAAGCCGCCAGGCGGCCGGCCTCGATGCGCAACTGGCGCTCGCACCGGGAGGCGATCTCCCGGTCATGGGTGACGAGCACCAGCGTCGTGCCGGCCTCGCGGTTGAGTTCGAACATCAGCTCCATCACCGAGGCGCCGGTCGCGAAGTCCAGGCTGCCGGTGGGCTCATCGGCCAGCAGCAGCGCCGGGCGCAACACGAAGGCACGAGCCAACGCCACGCGCTGCTGCTCGCCGCCCGACAGCACGCGCGGGTAGTGACCCAGGCGCTCGCCCAGGCCCACGCGCGTGAGCATGGCGGCGGCCTGCTCGCGCGCGTCGCGGTCGCCGCGCAGCTCCAGCGGCAGCATGACGTTCTCCAGCGCCGTCAGGTTGGGCAGCAGCTGAAAGCTCTGGAAGACAAAGCCCAGCTCGCGGGCGCGCACGGCGGCGCGCTGGTCCTCGTCCAGCGTGAAGAGATCCTGGCCGCGCAGCGTGACAGAGCCATCGCTGGGCGTGTCCAGGCCGGCGAGGATGGCCAGCAGCGTGCTCTTGCCGGAGCCGGAAGCGCCGACGATGGCCACCGATTCCCTTGCAGTCAGCTCGAAGCTGATGTCATGCAGAATCGTCAGCTCGCCGGTCGCGTCACGCACGCGCTTGGTGATCTGGTCAACTTGAACAAGGGCTTCGGGCATGTCGGGACTGCGGCGGCGATGGGTGTTGGCGCACTTTAGCCTGGGGGTGATCGCCGGCTTTCCTTCAGGGATCTCAGGTGCGGCCGCGGCCGCCGAGGCACCGGTCATCCTGGTCGTCGGCGACAGCCTGTCCGCCGAATACGGCCTCAAGGCCGGCGACGGCTGGGTGGCCCTGCTGCAAAAGCGCCTGGCCGAACAGAAGAAGCCCTACCGCGTCGTCAACGCCAGCATCAGCGGCGACACCACGGCAGGTGGCCGCAGCCGGCTGCCAGCCGCACTGCGCACGCACAAGCCGGCCATCGTCATCCTCGAGCTGGGCGGCAACGACGCGCTGCGCGGCCTGCCGCTGGGGAGCACGCGCGACAACCTGCTGGCCATGGCGCGGGCCGCCCAGGAGAGCGGCGCCAAGGTGCTGATCGCCGGCATGCAGGTGCCACCCAACTACGGCACGGCCTACGGCAAGGAGTTTGCCGACCTGTTCGAGCAGGTCGCCAGGCAGGCCCGCGCGGCCTTCGTGCCCTTCCTGCTCAAGGGCGTGGCGGACCGGGCAGACGCGATGGATTGGTTCCAGGGCGACCGCATCCACCCGCTGGCCAAGGCGCATCCGCTGATGCTGGACAACGTCTGGCCGGCGTTGAAGCCGCTGCTCTAGGCGGCCGTACCAAGCCGCTGCTTCAGCGCTCCTGCTGCTGGGGGTCCCGCGGCTGCTTGTCGCCGCGCGTCGGCACGCCGTCCTGGCGGCCGCGCTTCGGGCCTTCTTCGCGCGRCTGTGCGCGGGGTTGCGCCTGTGGTTGCGCCTGCGGTTGCGGCTGAGGCTGCGGGCGTGGCACCTCGATCTGGCGCTGCGGCTCGGGCTGGGAGATGCGGCGCTGCTGCTCCTCGCGACGCTGCTGCATCTCGCGTTGTTGCGTCTCACGCTGTTGGGCTTCGCGATGCTGCGTATCGCGCTGCTGCGCCTCGCGCTGCTGGATCTCCTCGCGACGCTGCTGAACCTCACGTTGCTGGGCTTCGCGATGCTGCGTATCGCGCTGCTGCGCTTCCCGTTGCAGCTGTTGCTGTTGCTGTTGCTGCTGCTGCTGCTGCTGCTGTTGCTGTTGCTGTTGCTGTTGCTGTTGCTGTTGCTGCTGCGCGCGCCAAGGCATGTTGTCGCCACTGCGCTGCGGCTGCTCGACGCCGGGGCGCTGCTGCTGGGGAACCTGAGGCTGAGGGGCGATGGCCGGAACGGCCGGCTGTGCCGCCGCAGGCACAGGCACCTGCGGCTGCGCGTCAGGACCGCGTTGATCGCGGCGCTGGGGCCGCTGGTTGCCCTCGCTGCGCCAGCCCATACTGGCCTCCGGCGCGCGGGGATTGCGGCGCGGGAGTTCGGTCTCCGGCGGCCGGGTGGGTGCCGCCGGCAGCACGGCTGCCAGGTCCCCACGGCCTGGCGCTGTCGGCAGCGGGCGGTTCCAGCCCGGCTCGGGGCGACGGTCGGGGCCGCGCACCGGCAGCGGCTGGATGGCCGCGCCGGGGGCGGGCAAGGTGCTGACGGCCGCCGGTGCATCGCGGTATCGGTGCGGGCGCCGCACGGTGACGGGGTCGCGCACGTCGCGCGGATCGTTGACGCGGTTCACATAGCGCGGGCTGTGGTGGTAGGCCGGCACATAGACCTCACGCGGTGCCAGCGGGTACCAGCCAAAGCGTGGCGGCGGTGGACGGCTGCCCACGCTGATGCCGATGCTGACGGAGCCACTGCCGACCCAGCCCACCAGGGCCGGTGCATAGACCGGGCGGTGCACATAGGCGCCCGGCGTCCAGCACCAGCGCCCGCCCCAGCTGACCCAGCGGCCATAGTGGAAGGGCGCGAAGCCCCAGGGCGCGTCGTCCACCCAGGTCCAGCCCCAATGACGCGTCCAGGTCCAGCGGCCGTACCGGTAGGGCGCCCAGTCCGCGACGGCAATGGTCGTCGGAATCCAGACCGTGCCGTACTCGGGCGCCGTCTCCCAGCGGCCGTAACGGTCCAGGTCCTCGGCGCCGGTCATCTCGGGTGACACGTAGCGCGCGACGGGGCGGTCACCTTCCTCGCGGCTTTCGGCCAGCACCCAGTCGCCAAAGCCGTCGCTGAACAGCGGGCTGCGCTCGGCGCGGGGACCGTCGGGCCACCAGAATTCGGCCTGCTCGCCGGTGCCCAGCGTCACGGGCGAGGCGGTGCGAGCCCATTCAAATCGCAGGCGCCCCTGCCAGACATAGGCCTTGCTGCCGCGGTCGAGTTGCTCCACGCGGTAGAGGCCCTCGCGCTCGGGCTGCGCCGTACCCTCACGGGTGCGCAGCCGGGTTTCGGCGGCGTTCTCGGAGTTGCGCAGGCGCACGGCAACGTCGCCGCGGTCGATCTGCAGCAGTGTCTGGCCCTCATCGAGCTGGCTCAGCTCCAGGTCGCTGCGTTCGTCAACCCAGATTGACGTCGAGCCGGAACGCAGGCTGATGCGGGCGCGGTCGTCGGTGCGCACGCGATCGCCCTCGCCGACGGTCTGGTTGCGCAACAGCCGCGTCCATTCGCGGGTGTCGTGGTCGAACAGCCAGGCATCGCCGACAACGTCGACGACTCGGGCCGCGCGGGTCGGAGGATCACGGTCGGCGTCCTGTGCCTTGACGGCAGGCGCGATCGCAATGAACAGCGCCAGAGCCAGCATGCGCCAGCTGTTGCGCTTCAGGACAAGCTTGGATTCGATGGACGTGGTCATGAGCCAATGCTCCTTTGCGCCTGCGCAACGCACAAGATCCGCGTGCGGTGCACCGCACTTACAAGTGTTTCCATCTCTCAGTCGTCGTCGGACGCGGGGTCGAGCTCCGGGAAGAGCACGGACGTGAAGCCGAAGCGAGTGAAGTCCTTGATCCGCATCGGGTAGAGGATGCCGTCCAGATGGTCGCACTCATGCTGCACGACGCGGGCATGGAAACCCTCGGCGATGCGGTCGATCACCGCACCATCGGCATCGAAGCCGGTGTAGCGGATGCGTTCATCGCGCTCGACGACGCCGCGCAGCCCCGGCACCGACAGGCAGCCCTCCCAACCCTCGGTGCGGCCGCCGTCCAGCACTTCGATCTGCGGATTGATCAATACGGTGGGCGGCACCGGCGGGGCATCCGGGTAGCGCACATTCTTCGTGTAGCCAAAGATGACCAGGCGCAGGTCCACGCCGATCTGCGGCGCCGCCAGACCCGCGCCATTGGCGGCGGCCATGGTTTCGAACATGTCGGCGATCAGCGCTTTCAGCTCCGGCGTGCCGAAGGCGGTGACCGGTTGGGCCACGCGCAGCAAGCGCGGGTCGCCCATCTTCAAAATCTCGTGCACCGCCACTGCGGCCTCCTTGGGCTATCGTGATCGGTGATTCTAGGAAGCCCCGTTCATGCTTGACTTCATCGAAGACCTCGGCCACGGCATCTACGCCATCGACACCGGCTTCCAGCGCCCGCGCTTCGATGCCGCCTATCTGATGGTCGAGAACGGCCGCGCCGCCTTCATCGATACCGGCACCAACCATGCCGTGCCGCGCCTGCTGGCGGCATTGAACGCGCTGGGGCTGTCACCGGAGGCAGTGGACTGGGTGATCCCGACCCACGTGCACCTGGACCATGCCGGCGGCGTCGGCCTGCTGATGGAAGCCCTGCCCCAGGCCCGCGCCTTGGTGCACCCGCGTGGCCTGCGCCACATGGTGGACCCCAAGGCGCTATGGCTGGGAGCGCTCGCCGTCTACGGCGAGGCCGAGATGCAGCGCAGCTACGGCAGGCTCGTGCCCGTGCCGGCTGAACGCGCCGAGGCCAGCCATGACGAGCAGGTCATCCACCTCGCCGGCCGGCCGCTACGCCTCATCGACAGCCCCGGCCACGCCAGGCATCACCACGCGATCTGGGACGAGAGGAGCCGCAGCTGGTTCACGGGCGACACCTTCGGCCTGTCCTATCGCGCCTTCGACGTCGACGGCCGCGCCTGGATCCTGCCGACCAGCACGCCGGTGCAGTTCGAGCCCGAAGCGCTCAAGTCCACCGTCGCGCGGCTGCTGGCGGCCGAGCCGCTTGCGATGCAGGTCACCCACTACGGCCGCATCGGCGGCTCGGTGGACGAAGTGCGTCGCCTGGCCGCGCTGATGCTGGAGCAGGTGGACGAGATGGTGGCGCTGGCCGAGTCCCTGCGCGCCGCGCCGCGCCGTCACGAGCAGCTCAAGGCCGGCCTGCTGGATGGCTATCTCGCACGCCTGCGCAGCCACGGCCACCCGGCTGACGCCGAGGCCGCCGACTGGCTGGCCCTGGACGCCGAGCTGAACGCGCAAGGCCTCGAGGTGATGCTGGACCGCCCGGCCCGCTGACGGGGCGATGCGCCCCGCCGCGGTGCGTCGCCTCGCACCGCCTCTGTGCCACCCCTGCGTGGTGCATGCCGGCTCATGGGCGATGCCCGTTTCTGGCGCAGGCATGGTCCTTGCGACGTAGGAGATGAGGTGCTGCGCTGACGCGGCCCTCTGCTTCCGCAGAAGCATCGCCAAAGGCGGCGAACCTCATCTTCCGGCCCCGACCGAGCAGACCGCTGCTCTCGGGGCCTTCTTACTGGTGGCTCCGATCTGGCCTTTCCAAGCCCGTCGGCGCAGCCTGCTTCGCCCTGAAAAGACATGCAGCACATCGTCCTCATCGGCCACGGAATGGTGGGCCAGAAATTTCTCGAATCCCTCGCAGAGGGGCCTGCTGCCGCCGACGTGCAGGTGACGGTGCTGTGCGAGGAGCCACGCCCGGCCTATGACCGCGTGCACCTGTCCGAATTCTTTTCGGGCAAATCGGCCGAGGACCTGTCCCTGGTGCCCGAGGGCTTCTTCGAGAACCACCCCGGCTTCAAGCTGCGCCTGGCCGCCAAGGCCGTGGCCATCGAGCGCCGCGACCACACCATCACGCTGGCCGACGGCGAAGTCGTCCACTACGACAAGCTGGTGCTGGCCACGGGCTCCTACCCCTTCGTGCCGTCAGTGCCCGGCCGTGATCGGCCGCATTGCCACGTCTACCGCACCATCGAAGACCTGGAAGGCATGAAAGCCAGCGGCGCGGTCTCCAAGACCGGCGTCGTCATCGGCGGCGGCCTGCTGGGCCTGGAATGCGCCAAGGCACTGCGCGACATGGGCCTGGAGACGCACGTCGTCGAGTTCGCACCGCGCCTGATGGCCGTGCAGATCGACGAAGGTGGCGGCCGCGTGCTGCGCAAGAAGATCGAAGACCTCGGCGTGCAGGTCCACACCGGCCGCAACACCCTGGAGATCACCGACGGCGCGATGGCCCGCCACCGCATGGTGTTCGCCGACGGCACCTGGCTGGAGACCGACATGATCGTGTTCTCCGCCGGCATCCGCCCGCGTGACGAACTGCCCCGCCAGTGCGTGCTGGCCATCGGCCCGCGCGGCGGCGTCGTCATCGACGACCACTGCCGCACCAGCGACCGCAATGTCTACGCCGTCGGCGAGGTCGCGGCCTGGAACGAGCAGACCTACGGCCTGGTCGCCCCTGGCTATGAGATGGCCCGTGTGGCAGCCCGCCATATCGCCGGCGATGCCGAGGCGGCCTTCCCCGGCGCCGACCTGTCCACCAAGCTCAAGCTGATGGGCGTGGACGTGGCCAGCATCGGCGACGCTCATGGCAAGACGCCGAACTGCCGCAGCTACCAATATGTGGACGAGCGCAAGCAGGTCTACAAGAAGATCGTCGTCAGCGAGGACGGTGAGAAGCTGCTCGGCGCCGTGCTGGTGGGCGACGCCGCCGAGTACGGCACGCTGCAGCAGATGCAGCTGAACGGCATCAAGCTGCCGGCCGACCCCGAGTTCCTGATCCTGCCCAGCAGCGACGGCAAGGCCAAGGTCGGCATCGGCCCGGACGCCCTGCCCGACAGCGCCCAGCTGTGCTCGTGCAACAACGTCAGCAAGGGCCAGATCTGCTCGGCCGTCGGCGACGGTGCGACCACCATCGGCGCACTCAAGGCCTGCACCAAGGCCGGCGCGACTTGCGGCGGCTGCGTGCCGCTCGTTACCCAGGTGATGAAGTTCGAGATGGCCAAGCGCGGCATGGCCGTGAACAACCACATCTGCGAGCACTTCCCGCATTCGCGCCAGGAGCTGTACCACCTCATCCGCGTGGGCGGCATCAAGACCTTCAGCGACCTGATGGCCAAGCACGGCAAGGGCCTGGGCTGCGACATCTGCAAGCCCGCGGCAGCCAGCATCTTCGCGTCGTGCTGGAACGAGTTCGTGCTGGAGCCCAAGCTGGCCGCGCTGCAGGACAGCAACGACTACTACCTCGGCAACATCCAGAAGGACGGCAGCTACTCCGTCGTGCCGCGCATGCCGGGCGGCGAGGTCACGCCCGATGGCCTGATCGCCGTCGGCCAGGTGGCCAAGAAGTACGGCCTGTACACCAAGATCACCGGCGGCGCGCGCGTCGACATGTTCGGCGCCCGCGTCGAGCAGCTGCCCTTCATCTGGGAAGAGCTGATCGCCGCCGGCTTCGAGAGCGGCCATGCCTACGGCAAGTCGCTGCGCACGGTGAAGAGCTGCGTGGGCAGCACCTGGTGCCGCTATGGCGTCGACGACTCGGTCGGCCTGGCCGTCGAGATCGAGAACCGCTACAAGGGCCTGCGTGCGCCGCACAAGATCAAGTTCGGCGTCTCCGGCTGCACGCGGGAATGCGCCGAGGCCCAGGGCAAGGACGTCGGCATCATCGCGACGGAAAAGGGCTGGAACCTCTACGTCGCCGGCAACGGCGGCATGAAGCCGCGTCACGCCGAGCTGATCGCCAGCGACCTGAGCAAGGTCGACCTGATCAAGTACATCGACCGCTTCCTGATGTTCTACGTGCGCACGGCCGACCGCCTGCAGCGCACCAGCACCTGGCGCGACAACCTCGAAGGTGGCCTGGACTACCTGAAGGACGTCGTCATCAACGACAGCCTGGGCCTCGCCGCCGAGCTGGAGGCGCAGATGCAGGCCGTCGTCGACACCTACCAGTGCGAATGGAAGACGGCCGTCACGACGCCCGAGGTGCGCCAGCGCTTCCGCTCCTTCGTCAACAGCGACAAGCCGGACGAGCGAATCATCTTCGTGGAAGAGCGCGGCCAGATCCGCCCCGCGCGTGCCGAAGAGCGCGAAGAAGAAGCCACCGTTTGATCAAGGAGCCGACATGACTTTCACCCACATCTGCGCCGTCGACGACATCCTGCCCAACACCGGCGTGGCCGCTCGCGTCGGTGACCACCACGTGGCCGTGTTCCGCGTGGGCCAGGAGAACTTCCACGCCATCRACAACATCGACCCGCGCTCCGGCGCCAGCGTGCTGGCCCGCGGCCTGGTGGGCAACCTGGGCGAGCGCATCGTCGTCGCGTCGCCGCTCTACAAGAACCATTTCGACCTGAACACCGGCGAGTGCCTGGAAGCGCCCGAGCAGTCGGTGCGCGCCCATGCCGTGCAGGTGCAGGACGGCCGCGTGCTCGTCGCGCTGCGTTGACTATTTGATTGGCGAAAGAGGAGACAAACCATGGCCTACGTCGTACCCACCGAGTTCGTGACCAAGATGGTCGATGCCGGTGAATCCAAGCTGCTGATGTCCACCCGCGACACGCTGATCCGCTCCTACATGGCGGGCGCCATCCTGGCGCTGGCTGCGGCCTTCGCGGTGACGGTCAGCGTCAACACCGGAAACCCGCTGGTTGGCGCGCTGCTGTTCCCGGTCGGCTTCATCCTGCTCTACCTGATGGGCTTCGACCTGCTGACCGGCGTGTTCACGCTGGTGCCGCTGGCCGTGCTGGACAAGCGCCCCGGCGCGACCTGGGGCGGCGTCATGCGCAACTGGACGCTGGTCTTCTTCGGCAACTTTGCTGGGGCGCTGACGGTGGCCGTCTTCATGGCCATCATCTTCACCTTCGGCTTCAGCGAGGCGCCCAACGCGGTCGGACAGAAGATCGGCACCATCGGCGAGGGCCGCACGGTGGGCTACGCGGCCCATGGCGCCGCCGGCATGCTGACCCTCTTCATCCGTGGCGTGCTGTGCAACTGGATGGTGTCCACCGGCGTGGTCGCGGCGATGATGTCGACCTCGGTTTCAGGCAAGGCCATCGGCATGTGGATGCCCATCATGGTGT
>NZ_JBFUMO010000176.1:0-10472 GCF_054049355.1 Roseateles sp. P5_E11
GTTGGGTGCGCGTGTCGGCCCAACCTCCCGCCTCGCAGCAGGCGCTGCAGCAGGCCCTGCTTGAAATCGAAAGCGAAGACTCATGAGTGCAGCGCCGGGCCGTCCCAAGCAAACTCGCTCCCGCTCGGCGGGACAGGCCGTAGGCCGAAGGGTGCATCAATGATCAGTAAAGCAGTAATGGTGCTCGGCACGACGAGCGGCGCGGGCAAGAGCTGGCTGGCGACCGCGCTGTGCCGCTGGTATGCCCGCCAGGGGCTCAAGGTCGCGCCCTTCAAGGCGCAGAACATGAGCAACAACGCGCGCGTCGTGCCCGGCTTGAACGGCCTGATGGGCGAGATCGGCTCAGCGCAGTACTTCCAGGCCCTGGCCGCCAACCGCGTGCCCGAGGTGCGCATGAATCCGGTGCTGCTCAAACCCGAGGCGGATACGCAGAGCCAGGTCGTCGTGCTTGGCGAAGTGGACCCGGYCATGGCCACCATACCCTGGCGCGAACGCAGCGCGCTGCTGAAGCCCCGCGCCCGCGCGGCCCTGCACGAGCTGATGCGGGAGAACGATGTCGTCGTCATCGAAGGCGCGGGCTCGCCGGCGGAGATCAACCTGGCGCCCAGCGACTACGTCAACCTCGGCACCGCTCGCGACGCCAACRCCGCCTGCCTGATCGTCACCGACATCGACCGCGGCGGCGCCTTCGCCCACCTGTACGGCACCCACCAGCTGATGCCCGATGACGTGCGCGCCCAGGTGCGTGGCTTCGTGCTGAACCGCTTCCGCGGCGACGCCGGCCTGCTGTCGCCCGGGCCCGAGCAGCTCGAGCACCTGACCGGCGTGCCCACCATCGCGACGCTGCCGATGTGGCGCGGCCACGGCCTGCCCGAGGAGGACGGCGTCTTCGATGAGACGACGACCGGCAGCGGCCTGCGCATCGCCGTCATCGCCTACCCGCGCATCTCCAACCTCGACGAATTCCAGCCGCTGCGCCAACTGCCCGGCGTGCGCCTGAGCTGGGCGCGCGAGCCCAAGGATCTGGCCGGCGTGGACTGGATCATCCTGCCCGGCTCCAAGTCCACCGCCGCCGACCTCGCCTGGCTGCGCGCGCAAAAGCTCGACGCCGCCATCAACAGCCACCGCGGCCGCGTGCTCGGCATCTGCGGCGGCCTGCAGATGCTGGGCGAGGCGCTGATCGACCCGCATGGCCTGGACGGCAATGCGCCGGGCCTGGGCCTGCTGCCGCTGGTGACCGTCTTCGAGCCCGAGAAGCTGCTGCGCAGCGCGGAGTTCAGCTTCTCCACGTCGCTGGACGGCGGCTGGCAGGCCCTGGCCGGTGTGCAGGCCAGTGGCTACGAGATCCGCCACGGCCGCACCCAGCCTCACGCCGGCCTGCCGCCGCCGCGCGTGGCGCTGCGCAATGCCGCCGGCGAGGCTGTGGGCTGGCAGGCCGGCCAGGTGCTGGGCGTCTACGCCCACGGCCTGTTCGAGCAGCCGGCCGTGCTCAAGGCCCTGTTCGGCCAGGCTGGCCGGTCGCTGGATGCCGTCTTTGATGGGCTGGCAGACTTCATCGACCTGCACTTTCAACCGGGCAAGATTGCGGGCTTGATCGGCTGACGAATTTCCGCATGCGCCGCCTCCTTGTCACCGCCCTGCTCGCCCTGCCCCTGGCCGCCCACGCCTGGGGTTCTGACGGCCACCAGACCGTCGCGACCATCGCTGCCGGCCTCATCAAAGGTACCCCGGCTGAAGCCCGCGTCGCCGGGCTGCTGGGCGACATGCCGCTTTCGCTGGCCTCGATCTGGGCCGACTGCGTGAAGGGCATCGCGCCCAGCCAGGGCTATACCTATCCCGCGCCGGGCAAGTACCCCGCGTGCGCCGCGCTGGAGACGCCCGCACGCATCGCCGAGATGGCCGACTACGTGCGCCGCAACGACCGGCAGTGCCAGTTGGGTCTCGACGAGGACAGCTGCCACAAGCAGACCCATTACGCCGACATCACCGTGCAGCGCGGCCGCTACCTACCGAAGGTGACCGGCACGCGCCCGGATGACGTCGTCGGCGCGCTGCGTGCGGCCATCCTGGTGCTGCAGGGCAAGCCCTCGCCCGGTCAGCCCAACTTCAAGAACCAACGCGAGGCCTTGCTGGTACTGGTGCATCTGGTCGGCGACATCCACCAGCCGCTGCACGTCGGCAGCGTCTATCTCGACGCCCAGGGGCAGCGTATCGACCCCGACAAGCAGGGCTTCGATCGCGCCAGCTTCACCATCGGTGGCAACAGCTTGCTGCTCGATCCGGCAATAACGGCGGGATCGAAGAACTTCCATTCGTACTGGGACAACGTGCCTGAGGAATTCAGGCCCCAGCATGTCGATGCCGACTGGCTGGCCGAGGCGCGTCAGGTTCGTGCCGACCCAGGCACTGCGGTCGACTGGCCGCCCCACTGGGCCACGCAGTCACTGGAGCAAGCCGGACGCGTCTTCGACGGGTTGAAGTTCTCGGCCAGGCAGGGCTCACAGTGGGGCGTCGAACTGCCCGGCGGCTACGGCGCCAGGGCAGACGCCATCAAGCGCCAGCAGCTGACGCGCGCAGGAGCTAGGCTGGCCCGGGTGCTGCAGGCAGTGTTCCCGCGGTAGCCGCGGCGGTGAGGCGTTGATACTTCTGCATCAAGGTCTCCCGGCTCTCGATATGGGCCGGGTTGATCGGGATGCACGCGACTGGGCAGAGCATCACGCATTGCGGCTCGTCGAAGTGGCCGACGCACTCGGTGCACTTGCTCGGCTCGATCTTGTAGAACTCCTCGCCCATCGAGATCGCGTTGTTCGGGCAGGCGGGCTCGCAGACGTCGCAGTTGATGCATTCGTCCGTGATCATCAGCGCCATGGGATGCCTCCATCGGGCTGGCGGACGAATACGGCAAGCGCCTGCATGCGCTCGCCGCGCGCGGCGGGGCAAGGCATGCMTTGCCGATTCCCGCCCCGCGTGTCCGTGATCATCAGTGCCATGGAATGCCTCCATCGGGCTGACGGACGAATACGGCAAACGCCTGCATGCGCTTGCCGCGCGCGGCGGGGCAAGGCATGCCTTGCCGATTCCCGCCACGCGTTTCGGTGATCATCAAAGCCATCTCAACTACCTCGCTTCTTGCAGCGCTCGTTCAGCCGCGCCAGTACCCCGGGCGACACAAACTCCGCCACCTCGCCACCCAGCGTCGCGATCTCGCGCACGAAGGTGCTGGACGTGTACTGGTGGTGTTCGCCGGGCGTCAGGAAGATGGTCTCGACCTCGGGCATGAGCTTGCGGTTCATGCCGGCCATCTGGAACTCGTATTCGAAGTCGCCACCGGTGCGCAGGCCACGCACGACGACACRGCCGGCGTGGGTGCGCACGAAGTCGCGCAGCAGACCGTCGAAGGCGATGACCTCGACATTGCCCAGCGGTGCCGCCACTTCCTGGGCCATCGCCAGCCGCTCGTCCAGGGAAAACATGGTCTTCTTGTGATGGCCGACCGCCACCGCCAGCACCAGGCGCTCGAACATCGCGGCCGAACGGCGCATCAGGTCCTCGTGGCCCAGCGTGATCGGGTCGAAGGTGCCTGGGTAGATGGCCGTGATGGTGGTGCGGGTCGTCATGCGGCCGGATTGTCCTCGCGCCGCAGCAATTGGTAGTGCACGGCRCCGGCTCGGCCCTGGCGCCAGGTCGTGAATCCGGCCGGGGGAGCGATCTCGCCCGGGGATTCGACGTAGATCAGCCCGCCTTCGGCCAACAGCGGCATGGCAGCAGCCAGCGCGCGGTCGAAGAGGTTGTCGGCGAACGGCGGGTCAAGAAAAATGAGGTCGAAGCGGTCCGGGCAAGCCAGCATCCAGTTCAGCGCATTGGCCCGGTGGATGGTGATGGCCGTGGCCTGAAGGCGCTTCTGACTGGCCCGCAGCCCGTCCACCAGCGTCGCCTCGCGCTCGATCATCACCACGGCATCCGCGCCGCGCGAGGCCGCCTCGAAGCCCAAAGCGCCACTGCCGGCAAAGGCGTCCAGCACGCGCCAGCCGGCCAGCGTCTGGCCCAGCCAGTTGAACAGCGTCTCGCGGATCCGGTCGCCCGTGGGCCGCAGACCCGGCAGGTCGGGCACCGGCAGCTTGGAGCGCTTCCACTGCCCACCAATGATGCGGACTTCACTCATCTCACTTCTCCGTCGCAGTCTCGCGCCAGCGCCACTTCGACGCGGCGGCGCAGGGCGGGCGGCGTCTTGTTCATCCAGTCCGACAGCTGCCGGACCTCGTCGCTGCCGCCGCTGAAGACGCTGTATTTGCTGCAGCGCCGCAGCGCCAGGATAGGGCCCCAGTCATCGGCAGGCAGCCAGTCGCGCAGCGAGGTCAGGGCCTCGTCCGTCAGCGAGTCGGCATAAGCAGGCAGAGCAAGCAGCCAGGCCATGCGCCGGCGCCTGGGCTCCAGAGCCAGTCCGGCGTCGGCACTCAGGGCAAGAACGGCCTCATTCAGCCAGGGCGCGAACAGGCCGGCGCGCCGCTGGGCCGACAGCGCCTCGCGATCCAATGCCGCAAAGGCGGCGAGGAAGCGCTGCTTCTCGTTGGCCCAATGCGCGTCAACGAAGTGAGCGATCGGGACGGGCACACGCGGGCCGTCCGCGCGCGGGTTGTCGGAGACCAGATCAAAGACGTTGCTCGCCTTGTCCGGGTCGATCAGGGAACGCCATGCGTCGTCCAGCGCCGCCCCTTCCGGCAACCCCTCGAAGACCGGCTTGTCGGCCTGCCAGCTCAGCGAGTAGGCGCCATGGCCGCGCCGGCCATTGGCATCGTTCTCGGTACCCAGCCAGAAGCGATCGCCGCGGGGCGCCAGTTCCACCTCGAGCAGCTGGGTGACGAAAGAGAAGCCCTGCAACTCGGCAAAGCGCTGCGAGGCCTCGTCCCAGCGCTCGAGGTTCAGGGTCTGCTCGACGGTGCCGCGCGCCATATGGGTGGCAAAGCCCTCGAAGAAGGATTCGTCCGACCAGCTGCCGCCGGTAACGGTCTCCGAAGTCCTCAGCCATTGGCATTGAGCCTGCCGTGGCGCGGCCACCGGCTGCAGCCAACCGAGCTTTTGCTGGTCGTACACCCAGGATTGCGTCGCCAGCGTCAGCTGGGCCAGGGCGCGGCGCAGCCCCGGCGACACCGCGACCGTGCAATCCAAGGGTTCCGTCACCAGCCGCAGCGCGACCGGGCCGGCGGGTGTCTTGTGCGGCGCCGAAGCCGCAACGCTTGGGCCGCTCGGCCCTGCCACTTTTGTCGGCACTGGGCGCAAGGCCAGGCCTTCGGCCACCGCCCAGCGCACCAGATCGGCGTCGCTCCAGCCGGCGCCGTCGGGCAGCAGGCCGGCACGCAGGCGGCGCGGTGTGGCCTTGGGCGAACGCGGCAGCAGCCAGCGGGCCAGCRACACATCACCCGCGCTCCAGCCGGTCATGCGGTCCGCATGACGGCTCCGCGGTGGGTCCACCCACAGGCGTGACAGCAGGGCCGGCAGCAACTCAGCCGCCAGGTCCGGTGCATGCCGCTGCAGGGCTGCCCAGAAGACGTCGTAGTCCCGCGGCTGAAGCGGCTTGACGAAGTTCGGCAAGGCCTCGGGGAGCGCATCATCGGCAGCGGCCCAGGCGATGAACTCGGGCAGGAAGGTCGGCGGCAGCTCGCTCATCCTGTAGTCGAGCCGCCAATTGGGGTCGGACCAGAGCTCGCGCCGCCGCTGGGCAGGCAGGGCGCGCAGCCGCTCGACCACAGGCGCCCAGCGAAGCTGCCAGGCCTGCACCTCTGCCGGCGTTGCGCCTACCCGCTGCGCTTGTTCTCGCAGGCCACTGCCCGCCACCAGGTTCAGGCTGGTCATGACGATGTCGATCGACGGCGCGGCGAGCACATAGGCCCGCCAGTCATCAAGCGGCATGCCACGCAAGTCGCCGGCGCGTTCGCGCGACACATAGCCCCACAGCTGAGCGAAGTCGGCGCCGTGGGGCGGGTCGAGCAGCAGCCCGGGCAGCGCCGCCATGGGCAGGGAGCGCGCCACGTCGGCAGAGAAGCGCACGTYGGACCAGGGCGCCCGCAGGCCGGCGGCCAACAGCGCGCGCACCTCGGCCTCGCTGCCTGCGCGCTCCAAGGCCCAGGGGAGGACGGGGTTCAGCAGGCGGGCGTCCAGTTGGCGCCAACGCGGCAGGGGCCAGGCCTCCGGCACCCACGGCTCGCTCGCCCGCAGCGGGTAATCAACAGCCACGCGGCCCGTGCGCGCGGCCAACAGCCGATCCACGGCGGCAGCGTCGCGGGCGCGTAAGGCCGCGGCGAGCAAAGGCGACCCCTGGGCCACGCCATTGGGCACGCCGAGCTTGAGCCGCAGCAGGGCCTGGGTATGCGCGTCCGTCACCGCACCGGACCAAAGCCGTTTGCTGAGCTCCTCGGCGGGCAGGCGCCGGTAGGCGGGGTGGCGCAACAGCGTGCGCACCCAGGGCCAGCGCTGCATGCGCACGGCCACGCCCAGGGCGTCCAGATCGCCGTCGCCCTTCAGGGTCTGCAGYGGATCGGCGCCATGGTCCAGCAGCCACCGGGTGACGTCGCCAAACCCCGCGCGCAGGCTGTGGTGCAGCATGGTGCCGTTCCAGCGGTAGCGGTCCAGCCGGGCGCCTTGCGCCAGCTGCTCGGCCAGCATCTCGATGAGGTCGTCATGGTCCTTGGTCTCGGCCGCCGGCGTGTCCGGCGCGCCGGGCTCGACGACACGCGGCACCGCACCATCGAGTGCGAAGAAGGCGTCCATTGCCGCCTTGGTGGCCAGCACGGCGTCGTCGGCCTTGGCCGGGGCGCCGATGGCCGGCCCGGCCAGCAAGGCCAGCGCCAGCATGCCGGCCACACGCCAACCACGGATCCCAGTCATCTGACAGCTCCGTTGCAGTCGCTCGCCAGGGCCACGGCGATGCGGCGGGCCAGATCGGCGGGCACCTTCTGGCTCAAGCGGCGCAGGTTCCCGCGCTCCCCCGTCGAGTCGCTCGCACAGCGGCGCGGCTCGATCAGCGGCCGCCAGTCCTCGGCGGGCAGCCAGACGGCGAGAGAGTCCAGGGCCTGGCCGGACAGAGCCGCCGCGCGGCTGGGCCGGGCCAGCAGCCAGGCCATGCGGGCACGCTTCTCGGCCAGCGGCCGCGGGCTGCCGCCCAGGGCGTGGGCAGCAGCATCCAGCCATTCGGTGAAGAGGCCGTCACGCTGATGAGCATCCAGGCGCGGACGGTCCAGTCGGTCGAAGGTGGCGAGGAAATCGGCGCGCTCGGCGGTCCAATGCCGGGCCACGAACTGCTCGGGCGTGACGGGCACGCGCGGCGGTGGGGGCGGCGGCGGGTTGCCGTCCTCGGTCTCCAGCTTGAGGCAGACGCTGAGCGCGTCGGGCGGGCATGCGGTCTGCCAGGCGAGCTGGCGCGGGTCGTTCTCGGGCATGAGATCGAAGCTGGGCAGCCCCGCCTTCCAGTTCAGCAGCATGGCACGCGCGACCGGCTGGCCACAGCGGCCGTTGTTGACCTCGGCACTCAGCCATAGCGGCCCGCCGGGCAGTAGTTCGGCTTCGACCAGCGCGCCCATCGCCTCCCCCGTGCTCAGGGTGACGAAGGCTTGCTGGGCCTCATCCCAGATCGACAGGCGGCCGGCGCCGTCGCCGCAGGGGTTGAAGCGGCGCAGGCCTTCGAAGAAGTCCAGCTCCTCCCAGCCGCCGCCCACATGGGCGATCTCGTTGCGCAGCCAGAGGCATTCAGCCCGGCCGGGCGCGGCCAGGGGCTGGAGGCTGACGCCGTCGAAGGCCCGGTCGCCACGATCGGGCACCTGGGCGATGGGCTGGGTCAGCGCGCGGCGCAGGGCCACGCTGACCACGGGCTTGCAGGCCGGTGCCGCGGCGATCAGGCGCAGGCCGTCGGGCTTGCGGGCGATGGCGAGTTTGCCGCCGAGGCCGGGCAAGCTGACCAGTTTCTCGGCCAGGGCCCAGGCCACCAGCTCGCGGCTGCAACAGGGGCCACGGCCGCCCTCTTGCGGCATGTGGGCCACCGCCAGCACACGGCCAGGCGCCGTCAGGCCCTGGGCGCGCAGCCAGCGAGCCTTGGGCAGCAGGTCGTCGCTGACGTTGTAGGCCTGCATGSCCCGATGAAGGCGCCCTGGCGGCGCGTCGGCCAGCAAGGGCGTGAGCAGGGCGCCGAGCAGATCCCTGGCCAGCTCCGGCAACCGGGACTTCAGCAGAGGCCACCCGGCCTGCACCTCGGCCAGGCTGGCGCCCGACAGCCAATGCGGCAGCTGCTCGGGCAGGGCATCGGCCTCGGCGGCCCAGGCCAGGCCGCTGGCCAGGAACTGGGGCGGCAACTGGCGCAACAGGCCCGTCGGCAGCTTGAGCTCGCGGCGCTGCACGGGCGCGAGGGCGTCGATGCGCTGCACCAGCGGCGCCCAGTGCTGGGTCCAGTTCGCGGCGGCGCCGGGCTTGCCGGCGCGGGCGTCGAGACTGGCGCCGTAGTTGGATTCCGCCGTGTCCAGCAGCTCCTGCAATTTGGGCGCGGCGCGCACCACGGCCTCCCACTGCACCACCGGCTGGCTCCAGAGCTGGTTGCCCTGGCGCCGGCTGAATTCGGGCCACAGGGCGGCCACACCGGGCCTGGGGCCGAGCAGCAGCGAGGCCAGCAGGGGCGAGGGCGCACGGAAGAGCATGCCGCGCGTGAACTCGGGCTTGTCCCAGGGCTGGCGCAGGCCAGAGGCCAACGCCGCCTGCAACTCAGCCGGGCTGCGCAGGCCGGGCAGCAGCCAGGGCAGCAGCGGCGCGTCAAAGCGGGCCTCCAGCGCCAGCCAGACCGGCAACTCGGCGGCCAGCACAGGCGGCTTCTTGGACAACTGCTCGTTGCTGCATTCACCGTTGGCGGGCGACGCGGGCGCTTTCACGCCGGCGATCAGGCGCTCGACCAGGGCGAACTGGTGGCCGCATAGGGCCATGCGCAACAGGCTCTGGGCCGCCGGCGTGCCGGGGCTGGGCAAAGGAACCGACGGGCGCAGGCGCAGCAGGCCGTTGATCTGCGCCTCGCCAGCCGCTCCCGCCCAGAGGCGCTCGGCCCACTCGGCCGGCGTCAGCTTCAGGTAGGCCGGGTGCTTGAGCAGGGTGCCAACCCAACCCCAGCGCTGCAGGGTGACCGCGATGCCCAGGGCATCCAGGCCGTCAGCGTTGCTCGAGGGGTCGAGCTTTTGCAGGGGGTCGGCGCCGCTGTCGAGCAGCCACTGGGTGACGCTGTTGAAGGAGATGCGCAGGCTGTGGTGCAGCAGGGTGCCGCCCCAGCGATAGCGGTCCAGCCGCGCGCCCTCGGCGCGTTGACGCTCCAGGAACTCGATCAGGGCCTCCTGGCCGGCCTCCTCGGCGTCGAAGCCGGGCGGGGGATCGTTGCGATCGCTGCCGGCCACCTGGGCGGCCGGCATGGCGAAGAAGGCATCGAGGGCCGCCTGGGTGGCGAGGATGGCCGCGTCCGAGGTCTTGGCCGGAGCGGCAAGTGCCTGTGAAACCAGCACGACCGCCAGGGCGACGCCAGCGACGAGTTGCGCGGCGCGACCGCCCCTCACTGCCGCACCGGGATGCCCCGCGCCGCCATCAGCGCCTTGGCCTCGCCCACCGTGTGCTGGCCGAAGTGGAAGATGCTGGCGGCCAGCACCGCGTCGGCGCCGCCCTTGGTGATGCCGTCGGCGAGGTCTTCCAGCGAGCCGACGCCGCCGGAGGCGATGACGGGCACGGGCACGGCGTCGGACACGGCGCGGGTCAATTCAAGGTCGAAACCGCTCTTGGTACCGTCGCGGTCCATGCTGGTCAGCAGGATCTCGCCGGCGCCGAACTCGGCCATCTTGCGGGCCCAATCGACGGCGTCAAGGCCGACGTTCTTGCGGCCGCCGTGGGTGTAGACGTCCCAGCCCGAACCATCCGCGCGGCGCTTGGCGTCGATGGCGACAACGATGCATTGGGCGCCGTACTTGTCGCTGGCGGCACGGATCAGGTCGGGGTCGGCGACTGCCGCCGAGTTGAAGGACACCTTGTCGGCGCCGGCGTTCAGCAGCCGCCGCACGTCGGCCACCGCGCGCACGCCGCCGCCCACGGTCAGGGGAATGAACACCTTCGAGGCGACGGCTTCGATGATGTGCAGGATGAGGTCGCGGCCGTCGCTGGTGGCGGTGATGTCGAGGAAGGTCAGCTCGTCGGCGCCCTGCTCGTTGTAGCGCGCGGCGATATCCACCGGATCGCCCGCATCACGCAGGCCGACGAAGTTGACGCCCTTGACCACGCGGCCGGCGGTGACGTCGAGGCAGGGAATGATGCGTTTGGCAAGCATGACGGGGATACGGAAGCGAGGGCTGAATTATTCCCTCGATGGTTAGGGGCTTCGCGGCGGAAGCGAACTGGCGCTCAATCCGTAGCTTCGCAAGTTCCACCACCACAACAGGAGATGACGATGAGACTGACCTCCCCCGCCC